>JASMER010000279.1 GCA_030752195.1 Gammaproteobacteria bacterium | reverse complement strand
CGTAGAAATGCGTATCAGTCTGCAGCACACCCAGACCAAGATATTGCGCAGCTGCTTGCTTAATTTCTCAGCGCTGAGACAATTTTGCGCGATCCCGTTGCGTATCCTTGAATAGTTTTCGCAAATTCGGGATTTCCCCACTATTGAGCCGCGCCTGGTAATTCTTCAATTCCGTTTTGACAATCGGAGCAAGAACGTAGAGCCCGAAAATATTAGGTAAGGCGATCACGAAAACCAGCGCGTCAGAGAAATCCAGCACGGCATCGAGCTGAATCATGCAACCAAGTGCGGCAAATGCGCAGAAAATGGCCTTGAATACGATTTCCGCCCTGACTGATTCTCCCATGATGTAGGTCCACCCTTTCAGGCCGTAGTAGGACCAGGACAACATGGTTGAGAATGCAAACATAATTGCGATGATGGAAAGCGGTACCGTTGACCAGCTCAGGGTGCTGCTAAATGCCCGTGAAGTCAGTTCGATACCTTGCATGCCCGCACCCGCTAATTCCGGTTCATATACCGTGGTCAAGATGACCAGCGCTGTCATGGTGCATATCACCACAGTATCGATGAAGGGTTCCATCAGGGCAACGAATCCTTCTGTGATTGGTTCGTGGGTTTTAACCGCCGAGTGGGCAATGGCCGCTGAACCGATGCCAGCCTCATTTGAAAACACGGCACGCTGGAATCCCATGATCATCACACCTAGCATGCCGCCACTCATTGCGGTTGGGCTGAACGCCTCGGTCGCGATGGCGGACACGGCCCAGGGGATTCTTTCTGCATTGAGAAAAATAACAGTCAGCGATCCCATCACGTAAGCTAGTGCCATGATCGGCACAAGCCTGCTGGTGACACGGGCAATACTCTTGATACCACCAATGATGACGATGCCTACCAGGCAGGCCAGCGTAGTACCGAACAGCCAACCTTTGTCCGCAAAGAATCCAGCCTCTCCGCCGGTAACTACGACAAACTGCTCGAACGCCTGGTTGGACTGAAACATGTTGCCAATACCCATGCAGCCAATCACTATGGACAGGGCATAAAAATATCCCATGGGTTTGCCCAACCAGGCTAGATTTCTTTCTTTCAATCCCTGCTCAAGATAATACATCGGGCCGCCGGAGATACTGCCATCTGGATTGATCTTGCGATACTTGACCCCGACAACGCACTCGGCAAACTTTGTCGACATACCCAAGAATCCCGCAAGCATCAGCCAGAATGCCGCACCGGGTCCGGCCAGAGAGATAATAATGGCCACGCTGCTGATATTGCCGATACCAACCGTGCCGGCTACCGCGGTGGCCAGTGCCTGGAAATGACTAAGCTCACCCTTTTGGTCTGGCTGACTGAAATCACCGCGCAATAATTCAAAGGCGTGCTTAAAGCCTCTGAGATTAAGAAACTTGAAATAGAAAGTGAAGAATGTCGAGGCTGCAATTAACCACAGCACGATCAGTGGCAGTCGGGCACCAAAGACACTTACTTCAAAAAAAATGAAGCCCGCCACTGCATCGGTAATAGGCTGCATGCCCGCGTTGATGGTCGCGTCGATACCGTTCGCGGAAGCGGGTGGGCAGAGAGTCACAGCGAGAACAGCCATCAAACGACTTGACAGGCGCCTGCGATGACCAGAGCACTTCGAAAACCTTGCCAACAGACTGGAGCAGTTTCCAATTTGTCGATTAAATGTTGTTAGCTTGTTAATCTTCATCTCTTTAGCCCACGGGCGCAGCACGTCAAAGAAAACTACTGGAACATGAGTCAGCCTGGAAACCCTAGGGTGTTGCAATGTATTTCACCGGTCGATGGCACCGTTTACGTTGAGCGGGAACTGGCAGACTCGAACTCAATCTTACAGTCTATTGAGTTGTCGTGCTTAGCGCAAAAGCAGTGGCAACAGACCAGTCTCGTGGAACGGGCACGGATCTGCGAAAGCGCCGTCGCTTACTTTGAATCGAAGCAAACCCAGATTGCCGAGGAAATCGCCTGGCAGATGGGGAGACCTGTCGCATTTGCCGGCGGCGAGGTTAATGGGCTTGCAGAACGCGCCCGCCATATGATTGCTATTGCTGAACAGTCACTGGCAGATGTTGTACCAGAAGCAAAAGCAGGCTTGAAACGCTTTATCCGCAGGGGGCCTGTAGGCACTGTTTTCACAATCGCTCCCTGGAACTATCCGCTGCTTACGTCTGTCAACTCTATAGTCCCTGCACTAATGGCTGGCAATAGCGTACTCCTAAAAGCCTCGGCAC
>JASMER010000278.1 GCA_030752195.1 Gammaproteobacteria bacterium | reverse complement strand
AAGCACGGTTGCGCCCTTCAAGCGGGGCAATTCGCCGTCGGCAATCAACTCGCGAATAGACCGTCCGACACTGACCTGGTCGCCATGTTCGGCAACCAGCTCTTCAATTTGTCGCTTGTCTAACATGAATATCATCGGGCCCGGCGTTCGGGCGTCATGAGAATTGGGGCGCGGCGCTTTACCGCACACCGAAACGCCCGAAGAATAGAGGAAAGAAACAGCTACTACAAGAAACCGGTGGCGGTTGCCAACAGGTGACTTCTCGCTTAGGGTAGCCTGATTCGGTCTACTTCGCAGTCCACTTATCAGCTCAACTGAACACCAGCGACCACAATGAGTCAGAATATATCAATCACAGAAATTACGGCGTCAGAAACGAAATTTACCGATCCGGAGTTTACCCTTGATGGCGATACGCGCGCCGCTGTCGATCCGAGAGCCCTGGAGACCCTCTGGATCAACACCGGCAGCCTCTGCAATCTCACCTGCGAAAACTGTTACATCGAATCCAGCCCGACCAACGACCGATTAGCCTACATCAGTCTGAGGGAAGTCTGCCAATTGCTGGACGAAATTAAGTCAGAAAAAATGGGCACTCGGGAGATTGGCTTCACAGGCGGAGAGCCTTTTCTGAATAAAGAGATGGTCCCCATACTGGAAGCCTGTCTGGCCCGGGGTTTTAAAGTTTTGGTATTGACGAACGGCATGAATACTCTGTTACGTGAGAAAGCCAAACTGGAGGCTCTTCACCAGCGATTTACCGGAGCGCTGACTTTGCGAATTTCACTTGACCACTACACACCGGATATTCACGCTCTAGAGCGCGGCCATCGTTCCTGGAAACCTGCCATCGAGTCACTCAGGTGGCTGTCGGATGCAGGAATTCCTTTCGCGGTCGCGGGGCGGACCATGTGGGATGAGGATGAAGCGAGCATGAGAGCAGGATTTCGGCAACTTTTTGCCGATGAGAGGATAAATCTGGATGCCGAATGTAGGGAACAGCTGGTGCTCTTCCCAGAGATGGATGAGTCTGTAGATGTACCCGAGATCACCACCGCTTGCTGGGGCATACTTGATCAGGACCCGGCGTCGATGATGTGTGCCAGCTCTCGCATGGTGGTCAAACACAAAGGCGATGATCATCTCTCAGTACAAGCCTGCACCCTGCTTCCATATGACCCGCGATTCAACCTCGGCACCACGCTTAAGGCATCCTGGCGGGCCGTTAAGCTCAACCACCCTCACTGTGCAAAATTCTGCGTGCTGGGCGGGGGCAGCTGCTCAGCCTGAATCTAGTAGCAAATCCCTGGCATAACTCACTCTTTATTCAGGTGTAAGCCCTTCTCATAAAGGCGGTTCAGGCGATCCGGCGGCAGATGCAGGTGATAGGCCATTTTCATCAGCTGATTGAGAAATGCCTGCCTCCATAGACCATTGCGCTTGAATCTGATGGCGGAAGTACGCGCCACGGCAGCAAGTCGCACTGGCCGGCCAAATCCGAGCAGCAACTTCGACAGTTCGGTGTCTTCAAAGATATCAACGTCAGGGATTTTGATGCCGGACTGCTTAATGGCGCGTGACAGGAACACACAGTGATCAAGATACACAATGCCAGACCGGTCACAGCGAACATGGTTGGAATACCATGAAGTAAAGCGCAGCAAAGGATGGTCCGAATCGAACTGATGAGTAAAGCCCCCCCAGGTCAGCTGATCAGCATCCGGAAGTGTTCGAATTGCCTCGATGTCATCCAGTTCGATCAGACTGCGCGGATGATGCAGCAACAGCATCTCACCCTGCGATTGCTCGATCCCCAAATTCATTCTGGCCGCGCGTGAAGAACCCGGGAGATTCAACACTTCCACGCCGTGCCGGTCGATAAATTCAACAGTGCCGTCGGTACTCCCACCATCAACCGCGAGGATCTCTGCTTGACTGAGTCTGGGAAGCCGACTCATGATTGGGCCCAGATAGCCTGAGTCGATCTCGTTAAAGGTAGGAAGAATGACACTGATCATGTGGAGCTTGGGCGATTAACCTCCCCAAAATATGTGCTTTGAGTGTAACCCAGCAGAAGCTGCACAGACATTGCTTTCTGATCAGCGCACCGCAGTGCCTGCGCCTTGCACAGAACCGGGTCAGGCCGATGACTGCTAAAACAAAGACCAAGAGCAGCGCAGAACCGCACAAAACACGAAAACAAAGAAGGGGATAAGGTGGTGCCGCCACCAAGAGTCGCACTCGGCACCTACTTATTACGAGTCT
>JASMER010000277.1 GCA_030752195.1 Gammaproteobacteria bacterium | reverse complement strand
CTGGAATTAGGTGGCAAGGATCCAGCTTATGTGATGGAAGATGCCAACTTCGACTATTCGGTGGAGAATCTGGTCGATGGCGCTTTTTTCAATTCTGGCCAGTCCTGTTGCGGTATCGAAAGAATCTATGTCCATGAGACTCTATTTGAAAATTTCGTCGAAGCCTATGTCGAGAAGGTAAAACAATACCGCCTCACCAACCCGCTTCAGCCGGACACCACACTGGGGCCTGTTGTCAAAACATCGGCCGCTGACTGGGTGCGGAACCAGGTGAGTGAGGCGGTCTCAGAAGGCGCCTCGGCATGTATTGATCCCGCTCTTTTCCCAGCGGCTGCTGACAACACGCCCTATCTGGCTCCGCAGGTGCTGACCCACGTGAACCACAATATGTCCGTGATGACAGAGGAGAGCTTCGGGCCAGTGGTTGGCATCATGCCAGTGACAAATGATGCAGAAGCGATTCACTTGATGAACGACAGCGACCTTGGGCTCACGGCTTCATTGTGGACACAGGATCAAGCACGCGCGGAGCAACTCGGCGAACAACTCGAGTGCGGCACGGTATTTATGAACCGCGCGGACTACCTGGATCCTGCCCTGGTCTGGACAGGAGTAAAGAATACCGGCCGGGGTGCAGCACTTTCCGAGTTCGGCTACCATCAGCTCACTCAACCCAAATCATTTCACCTGAAGGATGCCTAGGTAATCGTCGGGGTTCGCACATACAGATGAAAATCGGAATTCTTAACGCTGACGCGGTCAAGCCTGAGTTCGCGGAAGAGTTTGGTGAATACCCTGATATGTTTGCCGAATTACTGTTGGCCGTGGATCCCGGTTTGGATCTTGTGACTTACGAGGTTGTCCAGGGCGAATACCCGGCTCACCTGAACGGAGTCGACGCCTACATCATTACCGGGAGCAAACTCAGTGTTTACGACGAAGTGCCATGGGTCTTACGGCTCAAGGAATTTGTCATGGAACTGCATGAAGCCAAGAAGACGCTCATCGGTATCTGCTTTGGGCACCAGATGGTTGCCGAAGCTCTGGGTGGCAAGACCTCTGCTTCGAATGCGGGCTGGTGTGTCGGCGTCCATAGGATTACTCCTACAGCCCATGCAGCATCCTATGGTCTGTCAAGCGGACCTATTAACCTGCGTGCCAATCACAGGGACCAGGTCACTCAACTGCCACCGGGTGGGAAGGTGCTGGCCAGCACTGAAGCCTGCCCCATTGCATCAATGGGGCTGGGGGAACATATTCTGACTTTTCAGGCCCACCCTGAATTCAGCGAGGGATATGCGCGCGCACTCTTGACTATGCGCCGAGAAATATTCGGCGAGGAACTTTACCGGACTGCCATAGATTCGCTGGAAACCAAGACTGACAACCTACAAGTAGCCCGGCACATCCTTGATTTTATTTCACGCTAGCAACAAGCCTGACAAAGCTGATCAGTAGGGTTTATCACCATCGATCACTACCCGGTGCAGCTTCCTGTGCTCAGGAAAATAATCATTGATAGGTTTGTGCTGGGTGCTGCGGTTGTCCCAGATGGCGATTGAGTTTGGTGCCCAATTAAAGCGGCAACTGAACTCAGGTGTAGTCACATGATCATAGAGAAACGCCAGGACTGCATTGCTCTCTTCTCGGCTTAGTTCCAGTATGCGCGTGGTAAACAGTGAATTGACAAAGATCACTTTCTTGCCACTTTCCGGATGCGTACGAATCACGGGATGAGTCACCGGCGGGTTGTCAGCCACAGCTTGGGCAAGCCGTTCTCTGCCACCGGGTTCTGCCAGGCTTTCCTTGAAACCCCAGCTGAAATCGTGTTCTGCGGTAAGGCCAGACAAAAATTCCTGCATAGGCTTGGATAACGCGTCGTAAGCTGTAGTCATGCTTGCCCATATGGTATCACCCCCCTTGGACGGCACGATCGTCGAACGCAACACACAACCCATCGGCGGATGTTTACGAAAGGTCATATCAGTATGCCAGGATTCGATCTTGGTTGGCTTTTCTGCGGTGCTCTCCAGGATCGTAATTTCGGGGATCCCTTCCACTGTCTCATAGGCAGGATGCGTCTGCAGCGGACCAAAAGACGCCGCAAGTGCCCGGTGCTGCGATGGCGTTATATCCTGATCCCTGAAAAAAACAACTTCATGCTCCACCAGCAGGCGCCTGACTTCCTGAAAAACTTCCGGCGTCATTTCAGTAGCCAGATTAACGCCGTGCAACTCCGCACCGAGGGCACTGGCAATAGGGTTTACTGTAAACATGTTAACT
>JASMER010000276.1 GCA_030752195.1 Gammaproteobacteria bacterium | reverse complement strand
TGCTGCCCGACGAAGATGGTGTACGGTGGATTAAGCCCGTTCGCCAGAGCCAGACTTCTAAAGTCCATGTCATATTGAAACGCTATCGAAAACAGCGTATCCCCGGCGCCCACCAAATGTGTTACCGGCGCGGCCACAAGATTAAAATCAGAAGCGGATGCTGTTTCAACTGGTGCTGGCGGCCTTTCATAAATCGGCTCACGCAGGGCTCTGCTGGAAGTAATTTGCTGTCGAACCACTACTGATGCCTGTTGCGGCTCTGCACGAAAGACCGCAGCATCAGATAGGGCTTCCCTAACGCTGGTGACAATTTCGGGAAGCGTTTCTCCGGAAAGCACTCGGCTCGGGCGTGATGTTTCTACCAGCTGTTTGTCGCCGCTGTTGTTACTGCTCAATATCATCGGAGCAGTCCGCTCAAGTCGCTGACTCTGCTCAGACACTGGCGCCTGATGCGAACTACAGCCAGCCAGAGTGATCAATATCAGCGTAACCCGCGCCTTTTGCGTAACCGGACTTAGCGGCCGATATATTTGAGAGGTCCCCATGCTCATGATTCAACAACCGGATCGGTATCTCTTGTATCGGGCTTTTGTGATGACAACCGGTCAAGCATAAGAACTACTGCTGCCCCCACAAGAAAGCAGAGTGCAACAGTAACCAGTTGAGGATCATTTCCGGTCGTCTCAGAGTAGGTTAGCGGCCAAACAGGAGCCGATTGTAGCGCCCAGGCACTATTCATTGAGCTTGCCGCTCGCCAGGGCCAAAGGGCCGGGAGAGAACCAAGCAACATACCGCAAATTGCGCTGAAGCAAAGCGCGCGATGAATGCGCAGTAAGCGCGACAGCAAACGGCTGAATAATAGCAATCCCGCCAAGCATCCGGCGAGGAATACGCCAATGCGCAACCAGTAAAGGCTGGTTAGCGCGATCAACATGGTGTCATAGGCACCCAGCAGTATCAAAATGAAAGCTCCTGACAAGCCGGGCAGAATCATCGCGCTGACGGCCACTAGCCCGCAGAAAAACAGATAAGCAAGATTCAATTCTGTCGCGCCCGAAGGCTCTAGCAAACCGACCAGTGCAGTTGCCAGGAGCCCACAAAGCGCTGCCGCAAAGAACCGCAAACGCAGCAAAGGGATCTCGCCGGACAACAGCACCACAGACGCAAGAATGAGCCCGAAGAAAAAAGCCATCAGCGCTTCAAAATGGTTACCGAGCAAGTAGAGCACTGAATTTACAGACAGAAGCAACCCCGACAGCATGCCGAGCGCCAGAATTATAAGAAAGCTGCCGTTCATATGACGCCATGCTTCATTCAGTTTGAGTTGCAAAAGCAGACGCACAAAGGTGATATCAAGCTGGCGAATACTGAAGATGAGCTCTTCATAAATCCGGGTAACTACCGCAATAGTGCCACCAGAAACTCCAGGTACAGAATCTCCCAAACCCATGGCGAAGCCCCTCCAGTACAGAGAAAAAAACTTGCGCCGGCGGCGATCGGGTTTTAGCGTGAATTCAGACACTGTCGTCTACGATACCTGGGTATTTAAAGCAATCTAGGATTGTACCAGCCCTACTAGCAAAGGCACGAAGCGGACTTTATCCAATATTTGCTCAGTGAATTGAGAGCCCTCACGGCGAATCAACTTAAGCTCCTGATAGTCGTCTCCACCGATGGGAATAATCAAACGGCCACCATCAGCAAGCTGCGACGGCAACCCTACCGGCACCTGGCGGGGCGCTGCGGTGGTGATAATGGCATCAAATGGTCCGCGATCAGCCCAGCCTAAACTCCCATCATCATGCTTGAATTCTATATTGCGTAATCCAAGGACCCGCAGATTTTTCTTGGCGCGTTCAGACAACGCTTTGATCCGCTCAACTGTAAAGACCTTCTTGGCAAGCTGAGCAATCACCGCTGTCTGGTATCCGCAACCGGTGCCGATCTCAAGTACTCTGTCCATGGTGCCAGTTCTCACAATCGCCTCGCTCATGCGGGCAACCACGTAGGGCTGCGAGATTGTTTGGTTGTGCCCGATGGGCAACGCCACGTCTTCATAAGCCCGATGCGCGAGCGCTTCATCCAAAAAAATGTGGCGGGGGGTCGAACGGATTATGTCGAGCACCTCAATACTCTGAATGCCCTGATCCATCAACCGATAAAGTATAAGACCAGGGATATACAAAGCCGCATTCGTAGCATAAACGGTCTGGTCTTCAGGCAAGAACGCTCCTGAGGAGAAAAATTGTACGCCATCACGGGTACCGATGTACAGATTGAAAGGCTTC
>JASMER010000275.1 GCA_030752195.1 Gammaproteobacteria bacterium | reverse complement strand
GTGCCTCAGTCTCATTTGCGGTCGAGAGACCGAATGTTCTGTTCATTGCCGCCGACGATATGAACTGTGATCTCGGTGCGTACGGGCATCCCCTGGTAAAGACGCCAAATCTGGATCGGCTGTGCAGAATGGGAGTAAGGTTTGACGCGGCTTACTGCCAACAGCCTCTGTGTGGGCCTAGTCGTGCCAGCATCATGACGGGCCTGCGGCCGGACACACTCGACATGCATACGCTGAAGCATGAATTGCGGGAGAAGAACCCGGAGGTTGTCACACTGGGGCAATTGTTTCGAAACAACGGGTACTACTCCGCTCGCGCAGGAAAGATTTATCACTATGGCAATCCCAGTATGATAGGAACTGACGGCAACGACGATATGGCAACTTGGGATGAGCGTCACAATCCGATCGGCATCGATCGATCGCAGCAGGAAAAGATTACTCGTTACGGTGCTGGCCAGGAAAACAACAGTAACCTTGGTATCAGTATGGCCTGGTGGGATCCGATAAGTCGCGATGACGAACACACAGATGGCATGGTCGCCTCGGAGATTGTCGAGCTGATCGGGCAGAACAAGGACAAGCCATTCTTCCTTGCCGCAGGGTTCTTTAATCCGCACTGTCCGTATGTGGCTCCAAAGAAATACTTCGACCTTTACCCGCTTGATCGAATCAATATGCCCGATCTTGAGTCTGCTAAACGCGACCTAGAAGATGTTCCGGCGATGGCGGTTACGCGCGACATGAAGAACTGGCCATACTATTTCAAAGATGTTAGCGTCGATGAGGCTCGCAAGTGTAAACAGGCCTACTATGCAACGATCTCTTTCGTGGATGCTCAAGTCGGTCGCCTGCTGGATGCGTTGGAAGAACACGGCCTCATGAAGAATACAATTATCGTATTTTGGTCGGATCACGGTTACTTTCTGGGTGAAAAAGGCTTGTGGTACAAGCGTAAAGCATTCGAACGTTCGGCTCGTATGCCCCTCATCATTGCGGCTCCCGGTCTGAGTCGGGGAAAGACAGCATTGAAGCCTGTTGAGCTGCTTGACGTGTACCCCACGCTTGCTGATTTGTGTGGGCTGAAGCCGCCCGAAAACCTTGAAGGAAAGTCACTTCGTACGCTCCTGGCGGACCCAAACAGCGGAGAGTGGACGAAGCCGGCCGTAACACAGGTGTGGTATGGCCGAAAGGCCTGGGGCTATTCGATTCGCACCGAACGCTATCGCTACACTGAATGGCTGGAGGGGCAGGCCGGCCGAGAACTCTACGATCACTCGACCGACTCAGACGAAGTCGCCAATCTTGCTGCCGATCCACAATATTCTGAAGTACGGACTGCACTGTCTGGTCAATTAAAAAAGTATGTGCAGTTGCAGCCTCACAAACGATGACGATGCCTAGAGATTGATGTGCATGATCTGCAAATGAATCTGGTGGAGCGTTGTGACGCTGAAATATTGCCAGAAGTGATCTGAATCAATATAAACCGTATCACTTCGGCTTCCGCAGTATCTCACTTGTGGAATGACTATCCAGCTCATCCCAACGCTCATTAAACAAGGCCACGACCTGGCTAAGTTGCATGCGCGCCACCCGCGAAGTGACCTGCTCTAACGCTGCTTCTATTTATAAAGGCTTTTGAGCACCACCGTTCGGGTCCCTCATCGCCCCGAACCCCATTAGCTTCAACCGATTTCCCGTCACGGTGAGTCCGTCTCGACGATCGGAAGCGTGAAATCCGTCGCGGTTTCCTTGTTGTAGAGACCGAGGTACTGAATCGACTTCAGATCCGGCGGCAGCTTGAATGTCATGCTCGAATCATTGATCGTGGCGGAGGCGGTGTGTCGCTCAAGGTCAAAACTCAACTCCAACTCAAACGTCTCAGCGGCATCGAATTTCGCTTTCTTCCGCAGCAAACTTCCCAGCTGGTTCCAGCCCCCTTGGAAGGCGACATGTTGCCCCAGCCCAATCGCCGTACCCACTTTTACACTGCTGGCATTGCTGGGCTTTTCCGCAATGAGTAATGCTCCGTTCTTTGTTGCCTGTCCCTGCGAAGCACTGCGATACTTCATCCGAACTGTCGCCTGACCGACAATCGGCTCCGGGAGCTTCAAAAAGTGCTTGAAAAGCTCATTTGCCCTAGTTATTGAAGCACCTTTGTTCTGTTGTTTTTGTATGTAATGCTCGCTTCTTGGCAAAAGCGTGGACGGGAGCACGAACTTG
Source organism: Gammaproteobacteria bacterium (assembly GCA_030752195.1). GTDB lineage: Bacteria > Pseudomonadota > Gammaproteobacteria > Pseudomonadales > Pseudohongiellaceae > UBA9145. Next base: position 77 of record JASMER010000275.1, on the reverse strand, counting down.
ATTTTTAGTTAAACGACAATTCGTTTTTATATTGAATTTGGGCTTTGGACGTGTTCGACGCACCGCGCCACAAGAGA
>JASMER010000274.1 GCA_030752195.1 Gammaproteobacteria bacterium | reverse complement strand
ATTGATCTCGTCGCTAATGACGAGGACTACGACCAACTGGTATCATCTGTACTATCTCTGCCCAACGGCACACATTATTTCAATCCAAAGCCAACTCTATTATAGAAAAGTCTGCCGTACGGATTGCCGGGCCCCGGCGCCATAGTCCGTCACCTTTCCCTTTGTTACATCTCGCTTCACTTTAAAGGACTTTAGGATCCTATGAGTACGCAAACTCAAAGCAGGAATATCACCTTAACAACGCTCCAAAAAATCAAAGAAGCCGGCCAGAAATTCGCGTGCCTAACGGCGTACGATGCCTGCTTTGCCGAAATTGCCAGTAGCGCTGGCGTGGAGGTTCTTCTCGTTGGCGACTCGCTAGGGATGGTACTCCAGGGCCACGACAGCACTTTACCAGTTACAATGGCTGATATGGTGTATCACGTGGCATGTGTGAAGCGGGGCAACAAAGGCGCGCTAATCATGGCTGATCTGCCGTTTATGAGTTATGCCTCCGAGAGCCAGACTCTTGAAAATGCGGCGTCTCTGATGAGGGCAGGCGCCCAGATTGTGAAGCTTGAGGGAGGCGCCTGGATCGCAAATACGACAAGGCTTCTGGCCGAACGCGGCATTCCAGTTTGCGCACACATGGGCCTAACCCCCCAGTCTGTCAATAGGATCGGCGGTTTTTATGTTCAGGGCAGAGACACGGAACAGGCCCAAGTCATCCTCGAAGAGGCTTTATTACTTCAGGATTCAGGTGCCAATATTCTATTACTGGAGTGTGTCCCCCGAACCTTGGCTAAGACCATCACTGACTCTTTGGAGATTCCGGTAATCGGCATCGGAGCAGGTCCCGACACCACGGCGCAGATCATGGTGCTTCATGATTTACTCGGAGTCTCTCCGATCACACCAAAATTCGTTAAAAATTTTCTCGTTGAAAATAACAATGGGATACCCGGCGCGATTGAAAGCTATGTCAGTGCGGTAAAGACTGAGACCTTTCCGGCCAAAGAACATTGTTTCGATTAATTCTCCGCCACTAGCCATGCTTACTGTCAAGACAAAATCAGATTTGCGTCAGGCGCTGCATGGCGCACGACTGGCTGGTCATTCGATTGGGCTAGTTCCAACCATGGGCAATCTCCATGATGGGCACCTGCAGCTTGTCAGGGCCGCAGTGGCTGATTGTCAGTACACCGTAGCAAGCATTTTCATCAATCCGCTTCAGTTTGGAAAAAGTGAAGATCTGAACAACTACCCCCGAAGTCTGGAGTGTGACACGAGCTTGCTGTCCGAAACAGGCTGTGACTTGCTGTTCGCTCCCGATATCACAGAGATGTATGGCATCGCGGGCTCGATGAAAACCAACATCTTAGTTTCAGGTGTCACTCAGAACCACTGCGGCAAAACAAGGCCGGGGCATTTTGAGGGTGTCGCAACCGTGGTAACGAAGTTATTCAATCTGATTTCGCCTGACCAGGCCTATTTTGGTCTCAAAGACTACCAGCAATTCCGAGTGATCGAACAGTTGATCGCTGACCTTGAATTTGCCATTAAGCTCAATGGCCTGCCAACCGTTCGCGAAGATTCCGGCCTGGCGCTTAGCTCCAGGAACAGCAGACTTACATCAGAGCAGCGCCGGTTAGCTCCGGCGCTGTATCAACGGTTACAACAAACCGCCGAATTGATCCGACGAGGCAATCAAGATCTCCGCCGGCTTGAGAGCGAGGCCAGACAATCCCTCGCTGCCCACGGGCTCAAACCGGATTATTTCAACATTTGCCATGCAAGGAGTCTTGAGATGGCCTGTCAGCATGACAAGGATCTCGTGATCCTCGCTGCGGTATTCGCAGGTGATATCCGCCTTATCGACAACGTGTCCCTGACGATTTAATCAAGTTTATCCGGTGGGCCCAAGACTGAAGTCAACCGGTCGGCTGTTTGTTGAGGCACCACGACCTTTAGGGCATACTGAAATGCCGCTCCTGCAACCTCCAGATTGTCGTGCAGAGCCTTCCCATGCGCCCCGAGTTCTATACGCGCGAGTCTTTATTGGGTGAGTTGCGACTTGGTTTAAAAACGGACCTTCCGAGAGATCAGTATGTCAGAAGAAAAAACCTACCCTGTATCAGAAGCTGCGGCGTCGCAGAGCCATCTCTCTGTCTCTCAGTATAATGAGATGTATCAGAAATCCATCGATGATGCCGAAACTTTCTGGACGGAGCAGGCCAGCAAGTTTCTCACTGTGTTTGAAACCTGGGATCAGGTAAGCTCGAGCGATTTCACCACCGCCACTGCGACCTGGTTCCACGGTGCGAAA
>JASMER010000273.1 GCA_030752195.1 Gammaproteobacteria bacterium | reverse complement strand
CAAGGCTTTCAAGCATAACCGCAACTGGCGACAGCGTCGCGCCGTCTGAGGCATTGCTCGATCTGACCAGCTTCGGGCCCGCCTGCTCGCGAGGCGCAAGACAGAATCTCTGATCAGTTGCGTCCCAGAATTCTTCAATCACCCGAGCCGTCAACACACAGGCATTACTGAGGTAGTCAGGCTTGTCAGTAACGTCATACAGGCAGATCAGCGCCACTATCAGATTGCTGTAGTCCTCAAGCTGTCCCGCAATCGACACCACACCATGGAGGGAGATGCGTTTTAATTCACCCTCAGCGTGCAGATTGTTGTCCAACATTCTCTGTACCGCTGACTCGGCTGAAGTGAGCCAGCTGGCCGCTTCGGCAAACGGCAGAGTCTGGCTCGCCCAGACCAGAGTCGTCGCCATTTGAGCACACCAACTGACAATCAGTTTATCATCCCGCAACGGATGTTCACGCTGCTCACGAACCTGGTAGAGACGCATCAGAACTTCATCCAGATCGCGATAGAAATCTGGTCCGTATTCTTGAGCAGACACCGCCAAGGGGCGGGGTAAATACAGAATGTTGACGCCCTCAAAATTCCCCCCCGGACTGACGCCGAACAAGCTCTTTGTCAATTCCGCCTGGGCCGGAGAGAGGCATTTTTCCAGTTCGCTCTGGCTCCAGGTAAAAAAAGTACCTTCCTCTCCCTCACTGTCAGCATCTGTGGCTGAGTAATAACCACCTTGCTCAATCTGCATATCCCGCAAGACGTAATTGCAGGTCTGCCGGGCAACCCGCGCAAAGAAATCATTTCCCGTCAGTTGATAGGCCTGCAAATAAACCATTCCCAGCTGAGCCTGGTTGTATAGCATTTTTTCAAAATGGGGAGTCAGCCATTCCTCGTCCACACTGTAGCGATGAAAGCCGCCGCCGACCTGATCGTAAATCCCTCCTCGACCCATGCCTTCCAAAGCTCGCTCGACAAAGCCGAGCGCCGCGCCGTCATCCTGGCGCATTACCTGATCCAGCAAAAAGAGCAGAATGGGTTCCTGCGGAAATTTCGGCGCGCCGGCCAGCCCCCCCAGACTACGATCCTCGCGCTGCAGGAGGGCTTTTAACGCATTGTCCACGATGCCTTGCTGGAGGGTCTCCCGCGGCTTGCGCTCACATAGGATCTTATTGATGGCCTGATAGAGACTGTGTGCATTCCTTTCCAGTTCGGCCCGCTGGTTTTGCCAGGCACCGCCAATCCGCCCAAGCACCTGCATGAATGAAGGCGACGGAAAATAGGTAGCCCCGTAAAATGGCCTGCCGTCAGGCAAAAGAAAATTCGACATGGGCCATCCTCCCTGTCCGGAGACTAGCTGCACCCCTGTCATATAGATTTCATCAAGATCAGGGAATTGCTCCCGATCCATCTTGATGCTGATGAAATGCTGATTGAGCAGCTTGGCAACTTCTACATTGTCGAAGCTTTCAATCTCCATCACATGACACCAGTGACAGGTGGAGTAACCGATAGAGAGAAAAATCGGCTTGTCCTCTGCCTTCGCTATAGCGAAGGCCTCATTACCCCAGGGGAACCAGTTCACTGGGTTGTGTGCGTGCTGCAACAGATAGGGAGAGTCTTCTTCAATCAGCCGATTTATGAATATAGCGCGGCCTTCTGCGTCGAGGTGTTCTGTCCGTTTGTCATAGGTGCCCTCCCTCTGCGCTTCAAGCTCACGCAGACGGGATTCCAGAGTCGTCGTGTTTTCCGCTGCTTTCATGGCTCTCTATCTGCCTCAACCGTCAATCAGATCTGCAAGCTGCTCTGGGAAATAAGGACGACCTGCGGCGTTCACTGCAGTGCAGATGACCCTAGCTTCCAATATCGGAGGGGCATCCATTTCGTGCAGGATCGACTGCTCAAACACCAGCCGGACCGGAGTCGGGCGCGCCACTTTCACAGTAACCTGAAATTCATCGCCGGCTTGGAGCGATTTGCGGTAATCCAGTTCGGCCCGGACCACCACAATGACGATGCCCTCACGGGTCATCTCGGCGAAGCTCAGACCATGACTCAACAGATACTCATGTCGCGCATGCTCGAGATAATGCTGGTAGATCGCGTTATTCACGATGCCCTGCATATCACATTCGTAGTCTCTTACTTTCAAGCTCAGCCTAAAAGACATGGCGACGCGTCGACTCACAGCTCACTGGTCAGAATCTCTGTAGGCTAGCCTATTTCGGACCGCCCCGGTAGCTGCGGTTGTGACGCGGCACAGGCCGGCATCCTGACGAAACAACATCACAGTGGTGAATTGGTGGCAAATA
>JASMER010000272.1 GCA_030752195.1 Gammaproteobacteria bacterium | reverse complement strand
ACGGGCATATACCGGCTGAGCGCATGAGCGGTTCCTGGGCCGGAGCGATGGGGCAGCTGCAGTTTATGCCCAATATTTTCTACCAGTATGGTGTCGATGGGGATGCAGACGGACGGATAGACATATGGAACAGCCTTCCTGACATTTTCCATTCTGCTGCTAATTTTTTATCGGAATCTGGCTGGCGCGGAGACGAGCGATGGGGTAGGGAAGTGATGCTGCCCGAAGGTTTTGATTATAGTCTGACCGGAACAGCGACCCGCATGTCATTGGAGAGTTGGCATTCTCTTGGTCTTACATTGGTTAACGGTGATCCGCTACCAGTTGTCGCAGGTATGGAGGCCTCGTTGATTCTCCCGGCAGGTGCTCGGGGTCCTGCTTTCTTGGGTTATCAGAATTTCCGGGCCACCATGACTTATAACCCTTCGACGTTTTATGCGCTGACGGTGGGTCACCTCGCTGATCGATTTATTGGTGGCGATGCAATCGCGCGAATGCCGGAAGATGAGCAGGCGATGAGCGTGGTAGAAGTTAAACAGCTTCAGGAGTTGCTCAACAGTCGGGGATTTGCATCGGGCGAGCCAGATGGCCGAGTCGGACGCCAAACCAGGGCTGCGATCAGGGCGTATCAAAAGGCGCATGGTCTTCCTCAAGACGGGCACGCGTCGCGTGTCCTGTTTGAGTCCCTGCAAAACTGATCGCGATTTTCAACGTCTTTCTTCCATAACTTTGTTGAACAGTACTATGACATCAAATCAAGCTACAGACGCATCTCTGCGACGTTTTCGGAGTCTGGCAACCCTGACTCTGGCAGCTGTCTATTTTTTGATTCTGGTTGGAGCCAGCGTCCGCGCCTCTGGTGCGGGTATGGGCTGCCCGGACTGGCCGACCTGTTTCGGGCAGTGGGTGCCGCCTACCCACGAATCGCAGTTGCCTGCCGACTATCAACAAACCTACGCTGAACTTGGCTACGCCGATACCCGGTTTAACGTCGTAAAGACCTGGACAGAATATTTGAATCGACTGCTGGGCGTCAGCATCGGTGTTCTCATTTTTTTGAGTGCGTTAGTGTCCTTGCCATTACGCCATCATAACGCTTCTATCGCGAAAGCCTCAGTAGCGGCGTTTTTCATGGTTGGCTTTCAGGGCTGGCTGGGTTCCCGGGTGGTGAGTTCTAACCTGCAGCCCGGCATGATTACCTTGCATATGTTGATGGCGCTGGCGATCGTTGCGACCTTACTTTACGCTCTGGCTCAGTCCAGGCGGCAGATGATGGCTTCACAGCCGGTAACGGGAATAGACCCTAGCTTCGAAAAGTGGCTCTACATCGTTCTTGCTATGACCGTGCTGCAGGTGGCCATGGGCACGCAGGTTAGGGAGATGACCGACTTTATTAAGGAGAGTCAGGGGGAGGCAATGCGCGCTTCCTGGATTGAAGCGATGCCCTGGTTTTTCTATGTGCATCGTAGCTTTTCTGCTCTGGTCTTGTTCACTAATCTCTGGCTCGCGCGCTTGCTGGTGAATTCTCTGGGATGGATGCACGCGATAACACGACTCACCTTCGGAATGATCGCGGTGATTGGCCTCTCAGTGCTTTCTGGTGCGACTCTTGGTCATTTGGGCATGCCCGCATTTGTTCAGCCGACCCACCTTCTTGCCGCCACGTTGCTGTTCGGGTTGCAGTTTCTTATCTGGATGAGCTACCGACATGCGCGGGACAGTCATTGTCATCAGTCAACGCGGTTCCATCGGGGAAGCTTTCCTGACTCTGGGCGGATTGCGGCAGCAGTGTGATGGCAGTCTGAAAAAGGAACTGAAAGATGAACAAAGAGCTGGATTTAATCGTGTTCGGTGCGACCAGCTTTGTTGGCAAGATTATTTGCCGTTATCTTGCGACTGAATACATCGAGCCGAATTTTTCCTGGGCTATAGCGGCCAGATCTCAAGAGAAACTCGAGAGACTGCGTTCAACTCTTGGCTCCGAGGCGCAACACATTCCAATAATCGTCGCAGAGTCATTCGATAAGGCTGCTTTGGCAGCGATGTGCGATCGAGCTGCAGTTGTTCTCTCAACTGTTGGACCCTACGCGCTTTATGGGGAGGCCCTAGTCGAGGCCTGCGTAACTTCCGGTACCGATTACTGCGATCTTACCGGCGAGCCGCAGTGGATGAAACGGATGATTTCACGCTACAGTGAGCAGGCAAAATTGAGTGGCGCACGTATTGTCCACGCATGTGGATTTGATTCGCTGCCGTCAGATCTCGGGGTGAAATTCCTCCAGCAACATTCGCAGACCAGATTTGGTGAGCCGTGTTCGACCGTAAAAATGCGCG
>JASMER010000271.1 GCA_030752195.1 Gammaproteobacteria bacterium | reverse complement strand
AAGCTGAGTTTGTTTGGCCGGTGTAGACAAATTAACGTATGCGGACCAACGCTGAGTTGCATTTTGCATGAAGTGGAATAGAAAAGTACCGAAGATGGCGAGAAAGAAAGAACTGACGTTGATAGCGACGGATGCTGAATTGGTCGGTGACATTACATTTTCTAGCCAATTGGTGGTGAACGGCATATTGCGCGGATCCACCTCAGCTGAGGAACTTGGAGCATCGATGACGGTCAGTCCGGGCGGTCGTGTGATCGGTGATATCCGTGCTCCTATCGTGCTGATTCATGGGCGTGTCGATGGAACTGTTTATGCGCTTGAGCACCTGGAAATCGCGGAGGGTGCTGTTATTCAGGGAGACCTGCACTACAACGTGTTACAGATGCATATGGGGGCTTCGGTGCAGGGACGACTCATTCACTCCGTGCCCGAAAAATTGGTTTCCGTCGAAGAAAGGAAAGTTGAAGGCATTGGGCTAGTGAAAGAATAATCATAAGATGCATGCAGATATAGAGTTTTCAGAAAGAGCCGCCAGCAAAGTAAAACGTCTGATCGAAGACGAAGGGGACCCGCTACTATGCCTGCGCGTATTTATTACAGGCGGAGGCTGCAATGGCTTTTCTTACGGCTTTACCTTTGACGATACGCTCGCAGAGGACGATGCCGTTTTTGAACGCCTGGGTGTGCGTATGCTTGTGGATGCGATTAGCTACCCATATTTAGTCGGCTCGGATATCGACTACGTTGAAGACCTGGCCGGAGCGCAGTTCACGGTTTCGAACCCTAATGCATCCGCAACATGCGGTTGCGGCAGCTCATTTTCTTTATAAGCGTCTCTCTGCCGAGAGTAATGAGAAAAGCGAAGCTGGGGCTCCAGAGGTCTAGAGCGCGAGAAATTTAGCCTGGATAAAGGGCACCTAAGACACGCTCACCCATTGCACCGGTAGCGTCCGGTTGATTTCCCTCTAAGGCAGACACGCGCCGATAGGCCAACCAGGCGAATGCTGCGGCCTCGATAGCATCCCCATCAAAGCCCCACGCCTCGCATGGCATCACGCGAACATCCGCATGCTCTGGTGAATTTAATGACGCCTGAACATTGCGCATCAGGTGATCGTTCCCTCGACCGCCGCCACAAATAGGTACGTCTCGTACATCAGGCATCGTGTCGATGATCGCTTTTGCCAGGGAGGAAGCGGTTAGTTGTGACAAGGTGGCTTGAACATCGGCAGCTGGTGGATATTCTGGCAGTGCCTGTAAATGTGAGTTGAGCCAGGCCATATTGAAGTATTCCCGCCCCGTGCTTTTCGGTGGTTTCTTCGAGAAGTAGACGTCTTCAAGCATTCGCCTGAGTAAGCCAACATGCACCCTTCCCGAGGCCGCCCAGGCGCCAGAGGCGTCATAGCTCTCAGAGTGGTTTAGGTGATGTTGGCAAAACCAACTGTCCATAAGACAGTTGCCTGGTCCGGTATCGAATCCGCCGCCTCGCTCGTTTAAGGGTGAAATATTGCTGATACCGCCAATGTTAACAACGCAAGTTGTCATTGCAGTATCGCCGAAAAGAACCTTGTGGAAAGCTGGGGCCAATGGTGCACCCTGGCCACCGGCTGCCATATCGCGACGTCGAAAGTCCGCTACTGTGTCAATGCCAGTGATCTCTGCGATGTGATTAGGGTCGCCAATTTGCAGTGTGAACGCCGTACCAAGCGTTTTGGGAGGTCTGTGCCTGACGGTTTGACCATGGCTGCCAATGGCCTGAATCGTGCTTGCCGGAATACCCAGTGACTTAAGCCAATCGGCGATAGAAGTGCCTATAAAATGGCCGAGCTGGGTATCGCATTCTCCCAATAAATCTACATTTGACTGGTCCGGCTGGCTGCAGGCGAGTAATGAGTTTCGTAGCGCCTCAGGAAGGGGTCGTGTCTGCGCGTTAAGTAGGACGATTGCTTCCTTCACGCTCTTTGAAGGGTTTAGTGGAGAAACTTCGATCAGTGCAAGGTCTAATCCATCCACGCTGGTCCCGGTCATGCAGCCGACGTAATTCCCGTAGGTCATGAGCGTGGGCTCGTCGAAGTGAGGGCAACCTGTTGGTTAAAATGATCCAACAACAACAAGTTTTCGAACGTTCTATCGCGGAATCTGCTGATTTCCTTATCGTTTACTGGTTTTGCTTGAGGCAGAGATACCGTGCGAGGATTCTGATGCACGCCATTGACGAGAAACTCATAGTGAAGGTGTGGGCCGGTAGCATAGCCGGTGGATCCCACATACCCAATGATCTGTCCTTGGTTGACTCGTTTTCCGGACTTAATACCTCTAGCAAATTTCGACAAGTGTA
>JASMER010000270.1 GCA_030752195.1 Gammaproteobacteria bacterium | reverse complement strand
CCAGGCAATTCTCTCGAGTCCGCGTTGCAAGTTTGACCCAAAACCACTAGAATTCGCGCTCTTTTTCGAACCCGTTTCGGTTCGCGAGCAAAACAGACGGATGACTCACTATGAAGCGAACATATCAGCCTAGCGTTCTCAAGCGAGCTCGCACTCACGGATTCCGCGCGCGGATGTCTACCAAAGGTGGTCGACTGGTGCTCAAGCGACGTCGCGCAAAAGGTCGAGCGCAGCTGTCGGCCTGAGAACCCGACGATCAATGGCATCCAGGTGTAAGGCCTTGTGGCATCTCAGAGCTTTCCCAAAGCCTCGCGCCTGCTTAATGCTGCCGACTACAGCGCTGTCTTCGATCAGACCCACTTCAAGGTTTCCTGTCGCTACTTTCTGATACTAGCCAGATTCAGTCACGACGCGAACACCCGACTCGGTTTAATCGTCGCCAAAAAACACATCACAACTGCCGTCCAAAGAAACCGGTTAAAAAGGCTCATCAGAACGTCATTCAGATCGCTTGAAACGTTTCCCCGTCATTTAGATCTGGTTGTTCTGGTCAGAAAGGGTGCTGATAAAATCCACAACCGACAAGCCTTTGCCCAACTCAACACACTCTGGGTGGATGTTGCGCTAAAATGCCAGAAAACCAACCCGCGACCTGACTAAAGGCAACCTGAAAGCACGATACTGAAATGATTACCAAGCTCCTGATCGGCATGATCGACATCTACCAGCGATTTTTCAGCCTCTTGCTTGGAAGCAACTGCCGCTTTTATCCCACCTGTTCGCACTATCTAAAAGAAGCCATACAACTGCATGGCCCGATTAAAGGCATGATGTTGGGCATTAACAGGCTGAGTAAATGCCACCCTTGGCATGAAGGCGGAATGGACCTTGTACCTGATCCCGCTAGTCACCCGGAACTTAAGAGCTGACCTATGGATTTCACGCGCTTTTCACTTTACTCAGCCCTCGCAATCGTCACCTATCTGATGCTGCTTGCGTGGCAGGAAGACTATCCGCCGACTATTGAGGGCGCTGACTCCGTCGTGGTCCTCCCGCCAGACACGGCCGCTGACGCAGACAGACCGGTAGATTTACCCAGTTCCCTGCCAGCCACCGCGCCAAGCACGGCTGACACCACCAGTGGCAATCTGCCAAGCATTGCTACCGGTCAAACGGTACGCGTCGTTACCGACACCCTGGAACTCAGTATCAGCTTGGATGGGGGAGATATTACCAGCCTCGCGCTTCCCCAGTTTCTCAAACAGCTAGATGTTCCAAGTGACCCCTTTGATCTACTTCAGACCCAGCCAGGCCGAAGCTACGTGGCACAGAGCGGGTTGATCGGACCAGACGGGATCGACAGCGGCGGCAGAGCAAGTTACCGAAGTCGGCTATCCAGTTACGTGATGCAGGAAACCGACGAACAACTCACAGTGGATCTGGTGAGCGAAACCGATGAGGTCACCGTGACCAAACGATATCGGTTTACGCGCGGTAGTTACCTGATTGAGGTCAGCTTTCTTATTTCAAACCAGAGTACCAATCGTTTTCAGGCCAATGCTTTTGGGCAGATTAAACGGGACATTTTTGACGACCCCAGCGCCGTAGGCGGGTTTGGTCGCACTTATCTCGGCTTTGTCACCACCTCAGAAGATGACCCCTACATACGAATCGATTTTGATGAGGTGGATGATGGCACTGAGGCCTTTGACACCCCAGGTGGCTGGGTCGGATTCAGTCAGCATTATTTCATTTCTGCCTGGATTCCCGAGGCTGGCCAGACCAATCGGTACACCACAAGGAAAAATGATGTGGACCAGTATTTCGGGGAGTTCACAGGCAGTGCGATCGTTGTTGCGCCCGGGGAGACGGCCGAATACCGAATGGGTTTTTACGCCGGCCCGAAAGACCAATACGTCCTCGCTGAAATCTCGCCCAATCTGGACCTGACTATTGATTACGGGTTTTTGTGGTTCCTTGCTGCCCCAATCTACTGGCTGCTGCGTCAGATCGATTCCTTTATCAATAATTATGGCTTCTCGATCATCGCGCTGACGCTGGTGGTCAAAGCTCTGTTCTACAAATTGACGGAAACCCAATACCGGTCAATGGCCGGGATGCGCCGCGTGATGCCTAAAATAGAGTCGCTGAAAGAAACCTATGGCGATGACAGAATGAAGCTGCAGCAGGCCACCATGGAGCTTTATAAGAAAGAGAAGATCAATCCGTTTGGTGGGTGCTTGCCGATGCTGGTTCAGATGCCGGTTTTTATAGCGCTCTACTGGGTCTTGCTGGAAAGCGTGGAACTCCGTCACGCGGCTTTCGGATTGTGGCTGCAGGATCTTTCCGTGCGG
>JASMER010000026.1 GCA_030752195.1 Gammaproteobacteria bacterium | reverse complement strand
GTATGGCGGCGCGCCACTGATGGCGGCAGAAGCGAGTTTAAGAAGTGGTGCAGGTCTGGTATCCGTAGTGTCGCGATCAGAGCATCGAGCAGCCTTTCTGGCGCGCAGGCCCGAGCTCATGATGCATGGCACGGAAGATAATGATTTTGATTTCGATCGCCTGTTGCAGCGTGCCTCAGTGCTTGTCATCGGCCCAGGTATGGGCCTTGGGCCCTGGGGGGAAGAGTTACTGCGAATATCTCTACAGACTGCATCAAAGAAGTCTATCCCGGTGATCATTGACGCTGATGCGTTGACCCTTCTTGCCAGAAATTCTGCCAATTATACGTCGATGAAAAAAGATACATGGATACTAACTCCGCATCCGGGTGAGGCCGCCAGACTGCTGAACGTAACGGCTTCAGATATCCAGCTGAACAGATTTGCTGCCATTCGCACATTGCAGGATGATTGGGGAGGCAGCTGCCTTCTGAAGGGCAGTGGTTCTCTGATCTCAAACGCTGTGGAACCCGATTTGATAGAGCTCTGCTCCGAGGGCAATGCCGGTATGGCTACAGCAGGCATGGGTGATATCCTGACAGGCGTGATAGCGGCGCTCCTTGCGCAGGGACTGCCCCCTGCCCAAGCGCTCTCATATGCTGTCTGCATTCATGGGGAAGCTGCAGATTTATGTGCTGGCGTGTCCGGCCAGAAAGGGCTGTTGGCAACAGATCTGTTGCCCCAAATTCGCCATCTGCTCAATATTGACCGCGTAGGCGGTTTAGAATTTGAGTCCGGGTATGTCTGAATCCTTCCTGTACAAGGCGATTGCTGAGTCGGAAACACTTGCGATGGGTACCTGCCTTGCGAGGGCTACTTTTCAAGACACTGACCTCCGACTAGAGCAAATAAACGAGCTAGGCTGTCTGAGCACAGGCGCTGTGATTTTCCTGCAGGGTGATTTAGGCGCAGGCAAGACAACTTTCGCCCGGGGGTTTCTGCGTGGGTACGGTTTTCAGGGTGCGGTTAAGAGTCCCACCTACACTATCGTTGAACCCTACGAATTCGAGCACTGCAACATATTCCATTTCGATCTCTACCGACTGGGCATGCCGGAAGAGGCGGCTTATCTCGGGATTGAGGAGTACTTCAGGGAGGAGACTATTTGCCTGGTGGAATGGCCGGAACGGGGCAGAGGCTGGTTACCGCTTCCTGACATCACGATTACTCTCAGCGTGTCAGGGACAGGCAGGGATTTTAGCTGGCGGGGGCATACTCCTAAAGGATGTAAAGCAGCCGAAAGATTGTGGGAATTCCGCCGAAACTTATAGACAACGCGGCTCGGGTGCATTGCGACCTGATTGCAGCAAACTTGGGTGAGATGAGCACTAGAAACAGGTTTTACAGTTTGCTTAGAATTTATCAGCCATGGAAGTAAGCAAAGTCATAAGACGTATCCTGGTACCCATGCTGTGTTCAGTCGGCATCGGCTTGCAGGCGGCTGAAGTCGTCGACTTACGCGTGTGGCGGGCACCAGATCACACTCGCCTCGTTCTCGATCTAAGCGATTCGGTCGAATACAGCAGCTTTCTTCTGGAGGACCCACACCGCCTAGTTGTCGATATCAAGTCTTCGTTTACTAATCTCAGCTTTATTGGTTTGGACTTTAACGACAGTCCCATCTCGGGGATCCGCAGTGGAGTCCGAAATGGTGACTCACTTCGAATAGTGCTTGATCTGACCAGCGCCGTTGTGCCAAGTGCCTTTAGCCTGGCGCCTAACAGCGAATTCGGCGAGCGTTTGGTGCTGGACCTATATGATAAAACTAGCAGTCCGCAGAGACATAGCGCTAAGCCGCCGGCAACCCGGATGGGTGAAGGGGCACGTCGTGACATAGTCGTGGCAATCTCAGCGGGTCACGGGGGCGAGGATCCCGGGTCTATCGGCTATGACGGAAAGATTAAGGAAAAGGACGTTACGCTGGCTCTCTCGCGGGCTCTGTACGAACGTCTGGAAGAATTACCCGGCTATAAGCCGGTGATGATCAGAGAAGGCGACTACTATGTCGAACTGAAGCGACGGCCTGAAATAGCACGCCGGAACCGCGCTGATCTGTTTGTTGCCATTCATGCAGACTGGTATCGCAACAGTCGTGCACGAGGGGTGACTGTGTACGCACTGTCTGGCGATCGCGCCGACCGCGAAAATTCTGCCAGAGTGGCTGAGAAAGAGAACAGCTCTGATCTGTTGGGTGGCGTTGGTGGTGACCTGGCTCTGGGGGAGCTTGATGACGACGTCGCTTTGACTCTGGTCTCTCTGCAAATGGCATGGAGTATGGAGCAGAGTCTGATAGCAGGCACTAGCATCTTGGATAGCCTGGCCGGGATTACCCGCATCCGCAAAAAGAGAGTGCAGCATGCATCACTTCAGGTGCTCAACTCGCCTGACATTCCCTCCATTCTGATTGAAACGGGTTATCTGACCAATCCTGAGGAAGCCCAGCAGCTGAGTAACCGGAATTTTCAGGAAAGAATGGCCCTTGCGATTGCAGATGGCGTAACCAGTTATTTCTATGAAGCGCCGCCGAGCGGCACCCTGGTCGCTTGGCATAAAGAAAACGGCGTTATACCGAAGTCTCTGACGGTCAAGCGTGGCGATACTCTGTCTGAAATCGCAGAGCAATTTGGACTTACCGTTACCGAACTCAAGTCGATTAATGGCTTGCAGGGTAGTACGATTCAGATTGGTCAGGTGCTTGAGCTTCCGGGTAATGAGTCCCCGTTTGCTTCTGAACACAAAATTCAGCGTGGTGAAACCCTCTCCGAGATAGCGCAATTTTACAGGGTCAGTCTTGCTGATCTGAGGGAAGCCAACAATCTGCGTGGCGATCGCATCTTGATTGGGCAAACACTGATTATTCCGCCAACCCGATAATCATCGTCCCGGCAATCATTTATACAGCGTCCGCATTCCCCGCTGCAGCTTAGTGCTACAATGGGCTCTCTGTGTCGGACTGTCGAGTATGAATCGAATCAACCTGCTAAGTCAGCGCCTGGCGAACCAAATCGCTGCTGGAGAAGTGGTAGAGCGTCCTGCCTCTGTGGTGAAGGAGCTGTTGGAGAATAGCCTTGACTCTGGGGCTACCCGTCTTGACATCGATATCGAGCAGGGTGGCATCAAGTTGATCCGGATCCGGGACAACGGTGCAGGGATTTTGAAAGAAGATCTCCATTTGGCGCTGAGCAGGCATGCCACTAGTAAGATTCGTGAATTGATAGATCTGGAGACTATTGCCAGTTTGGGTTTTCGAGGCGAAGCTTTGGCCAGTATCAGTTCTGTCTCTCGATTGACTCTTCAATCCCGAGCGCAACTGGCAGAGGACGAGCTCGCCTGGCAGGTGCAAGCTGAAGGTCAAGAGATGCTGGCAGAGATCACTCCTGTGTCTCACCCCCAGGGAACCACTGCTGAATGCAGAGATCTGTTTTTCAATACGCCGGCCCGCCGAAAGTTCCTTCGCACTGAAAAAACTGAATTTGCCCGGATTGAAGAAATAGTCAAGCGCCTGGCCTTGAGTCGATTCGATGTGCAGTTCTCTATTAATCATAATCAAAGAGCCGTCCATCACTTACAGGCAGTCCGGAGTGAATTCGAAAAGCAGCGGCGGGTTTCTATGGTTTGCGGTCGCGCATTCGTTGAAAAATCAGCGTTGGTGGACGTTGAGCGCGCTGGTCTGCGACTGTGGGGCTGGGTCAGTTTGCCGACATTTTCGCGCTCGCAGGCAGATCTGCAATACTTTTATGTCAATGGGCGAATCATCCGGGACAAGCTGGTTGCGCACGCGATTAGGCAGGCTTACCGGGATGTGTTGTTCCATGGCAGACATCCTGCGTACGTGCTGTATCTTGAGCTGGAGCCCTCTGCGGTCGACGTGAATGTGCATCCCACTAAGCATGAGGTGCGTTTTCGAGACAGTCGTTTGGTCTATGATTTTCTGTTCAGCGCGCTTCATAAGACGCTTGCAGAGGTGAGGCCGGGAGATCAGATGCCGAAAGACGTCGACCTTGGTAATGAGTCTGTACCCGGCGGGCCTGGCATTCATCCGGAAGCGATGGCTCAGATGCAGGGTCAGGACGTGCTTTCGCTCGGTGGGCCCGGTACCTCGAATAAACACTCATATCAGCAGTTCCGTGAAAGCTGTCAGCAACCGCCCCAGTATGCAGCCGGATTTGCCCACAAGAATGCTCTGACAGAGCTTTACCAGACCGACGCAGAGATTCCACCGCTTGGATTTGCGCTTGCCCAGCTACACGGGATTTACATTCTGGCCCAGAACAAGGATGGGCTGATCGTTGTTGATATGCATGCAGCCCATGAACGCATCACCTACGAAAGAATGAAAACTGCGGCGTCGGCTGAGCAGCTGAAAATGCAGCCTTTGCTGGTTCCAGTTTCATTGGCGGTGTCTCAGGCCGAGGCCGACTGTGCCGAGGAACAGCAACAAATTCTGCTGAGTTTGGGCATTGAGCTGGAGCGGGTCGCAGCAGAATCAATCGTGGTGCGCCAGGTGCCGGCGCTGCTTAAAGATTCCAATGTCGAGCAACTGGTTCGTGATGTGCTGTCTGATGTGTTGGAGTTCGGAACCAGCGAACGTATACAGGCTAATCATGACGATCTGCTCTCGACCATGGCCTGCCATGGTTCGGTGCGCGCTAACAGGCAACTTACCATTCCGGAAATGAACGCTTTGCTGCGTGACATGGAAGCTACGGAACGCTCGGGTCAGTGCAATCACGGTCGCCCTACCTGGGTTTATAAAAGTCTGGATGCGTTGGACAAGCTGTTCATGCGCGGACAATAGATGCAGACCCGGCGATTTTACAGGAGCTTCATCGGTGGCTACGCAGGCAAGTGAATCCAGAGCGAAACCTCCAGCCATTTGTGTTATGGGGCCGACTGCAGCGGGTAAGACCCAATTCGCTTTGGACTTGTCAGATCGGTTCTCCAGCACGCTGATAAACGTGGATTCAGCTCAGGTCTATCGCGGCATGGATATCGGCACTGGGAAACCGGACGTCACTACACAGCGGCAGTATCCCCATCGCCTCATGGATATCAGAGATCCATCAGAAGTTTACTCCGCTTCAGAATTTCGCGCTGATGCAATCAAAGAGATGTCAGCATCACTTGCGATAGGCAAAACGCCTATTCTTGTCGGGGGCACTATGCTGTACTTTAAGGTCTTGCGGGACGGATTGGCTGCTATGCCGAATGCGAACTCCAGGGTTCGTGAGCAAATCGAAGCTCTTGCCGCGGAAAGTGGATGGGAGGCTGTCCATGCTGAACTCGAAAAAGTAGATCCTGAATCCGCCACCAGGATACATCCTAATGACCCTCAGCGTTTGCAGCGCGCGCTCGAAGTATTTCTCCTGACCGGAAAATCGCTGACAACGTTGCACCGAGAGAACCATACTCCGGCAGAACTGCCCTGCCGTCTTTACTTTCTGGCAATCCAACCCACTGACCGTGCCGTACTACACAACAGGATTTCAGAACGATTTGGCCGCATGCTGTCGCAAGGCCTGGTTGAAGAAGTACGGGCCCTGACTGAAAGGGGCGATCTCAATCTGAGTATGTCTTCAATGAAATCAGTGGGTTATAGGCAGGTTTGGCGGTATCTGACTGGCGAACTAACCTACGGTGAGATGATTGAAAAGAGTGTTGTGGCAACGCGACAACTTGCCAAGCGACAACTCACCTGGTTGCGCAGCTGGCCTGCGCTGATGCCGATTGGCGAACCTGATAAAAACTCAGTCGATGAAGTCTTGAAGATTCTGGAAACGGCCGCGCCCTAACCGTCCAGCACGCCGTTAAATTTCGTTCTCGATCTCGAGAAACGCCGGCTTGAGTGCCTCTATCAAAATGTTAAGGAGAAAAATATGTCCAAAGGGCATACCCTACAGGACCCTTTCCTCAACGTGCTCCGTAAAGAGCGGATTCCAGTGTCGATTTACCTGGTAAGCGGGATCAAACTGCAGGGTCAGATCGAGTCTTTCGATCAGTTCGTGATTTTGCTCAAAAATGCGGTGAGCCAGATGGTTTACAAGCATGCTATTTCGACCGTTGTGCCTGCGCGCATGGTCAAGGTTCCGATGCAAGGACAGATTGATGGCGGTGCCGTTGTGGGTGAACCAGGCAATTCGTAACTTGAGGTACTGATTGTTTTTCGACCGGCCAGACTCTGGTGAAAAAACTATTTTAGTCCATCTTGTGATTGGCTCTGAAGAAGAGCGCGATGACCCGATGGAGTTCGAGGAGCTGGCACTATCCGCCGGCGCCTCGCTTGTCGCAAAAATAAGCGGCACCCGTCGCCAGCCGGCGGCAAATAATTTTGTCGGTAGCGGAAAGCTCGAGGAACTTGCTGCGTGTGTCCGGGCTACCGGGGCCGAGCTGGTGCTCTTCAACCATTCCTTGAGCCCAAGTCAGGAACGGAACCTAGAAAAGCACCTGAAGTGCCGTGTGCTTGACAGGACAGGCCTGATTCTCGATATCTTTGCCCAGAGGGCACGGAGCCACGAAGGAAAGCTTCAGGTCGAGCTAGCCCAATTAAAGCACTTAAGCACCCGTCTGAAGCGCGGGTGGACCCATCTGGACAGACAGAAAGGGGGGATCGGGCTCAAAGGCGCCGGCGAGACTCAGTTGGAACTGGACCAGCGAATGATTCGCCAGCGCATCAAGGCGATCCACAAAGGTCTCAATAAGGTCCGAAGTCAGCGCCAACAAGGCAGACGTTCGCGACAGCGGGCAGGAGTGCCCACGGTATCTCTGGTGGGATATACCAATGCTGGAAAGTCAACGCTGTTTAATGCGCTGACCGACGCCCAAACTTATGCAGCAGATCAGCTGTTTGCGACGCTGGACTCGACACTGAGACGGCTCGAACTTCCTAATCTGGGGACAGCTATCGTAGCGGATACAGTTGGATTTATTAGTCATCTTCCGCATGGATTGGTTGACGCATTCTGTGCCACGCTTGAGGAGACTGCCTCAGCGACGCTTCTTCTGCATGTTATTGACGGGGCTAGTGAGGCACAGGATGAACTGAGGATGGAAGTTGAATCGGTGCTGACAGAAATCGATGCTGATCAGGTGCCTCGACTTGAAGTGGTTAACAAAATAGATAGTGTCTCCGGCAATGAGCCACGATTGCTCAGAAACGACGCTGGAGTTCCGGTCAGAGTCTGGATTTCCGCGAAGACTGGCGCTGGCCTCGATCTTCTGCTTGCGGCAATGACGGAGCTTCTGTCCGGAGGGCTGGTGTCGCAAACTGTTATCTTGCGAGCAACACAGGCAAAACTGCGCAGCCATCTATACAAAAGTAATTTTGTCACCGAAGAGCAGACGGATGAAACCGGTGCCAGCATTCTTTTTCTGCGACTGCCCAAAGCTGAGTTGGACCGGATTCTGGCTCAGGAAGAAGTTAAGTTAGGGGAACCGAAGTATTTGCGAAGCGATCAGAGCGACAGCTTGGCGATGGCGCAGGCAGTGAGTGCCGGCTCAGCGTCCGGCAGCTAGCGAGGCATTGTAAAGTGCTGTGTTAATCCCCATTTGTTAGGTAATATCGCGCTCCTGCGATAAAAAAGCTGTGGAGAAGCCAATGGCTTGGAATGAACCTGGTAATAACGGCAATGGCAACGACCCTTGGGGTGGAGGCCGTCGGGGTGGTGACCAGGGACCACCAGATATCGATGAAGTGATAAAGAATTTGACCAAAAAGGTCAACGGCCTATTTGGCAGTGGAAGCGGCAGGTCAAATGGCGGCGGAACCAGTCAGGGGCCCGGCAACATGTCGGGGGGCCTGCTAGTCGGACTGGTCGCGGTTGGAGCGATTATATGGGGTTTCATGGGGTTCTACGTTGTCGACGAAGCCGAACGCGGTGTCGTGCTGCGTTTTGGTGAAGTGCAGGATGCTACGGTGGCGCCGGGTTTGCACTGGAACCCGCCGGTTGTGGACGAGGTCAACCTGGTCAACGTGTCCCAGCTGAATGCCAAAACCTATGAAAATCGCGCTATGTTGACTACTGATGAGAATATCATCGACATAGATGTGACGGTTCAGTACGTAATCCAAGACCCTGTAAATTATGTCATCGCTGTGCAGGATCCCGAGCGGAGCCTGGACAATGCTGCGGAATCAGCGATACGTCATGAAGTTGGTAGCAATTTTATGGACCAGATCCTAACGACAGGCCGTGAGCAGATGGCTGCTGCTGTGCAGGATCGACTGCAAGAATACATGGATAACTATAACACCGGTATTCGCGTGGCTCGTGTGAACGTCGTTCAAGCTCAGCCACCTGATGCTGTGCGTCCCGCCTTTGACGACGTCATCCGAGCGCGGGAAGATGAGCAGCGCGCTCAGAATCAGGCCCAGCAGTATGCGAATCAGCGAATCCCGGAGGCGCGAGGTGAGGCTCAGCGCCAAATTGAGCAGGCCAACGCTTACAAACAGCAGGCTATCGCGCAAGCAGAGGGTGAAGCCTCGCGCTTTGATCAACTTCTTATTGAATATCAGAAGGCGCCAGAAGTCACTCGTCAACGACTCTACATTGAATCTCTGCAAGATGTCATGACGGCCAGCAGCAAGATTATGATTGATGTGGAAGGTGGTAATAATATGCTGTACGTGCCACTGGACAAAATTATGGAGCAAAACGCTACTGCCGGTCGCCTAGGCGGTACCACGCAAGATCTCCGTGATCTGGCAAATCAGTTGGCCCCGTTTCTCCCCGGGCCTTCAACTGCTAACTCGGTTGACCGCACCCGTCTTGGGAGCGGCAGAGGAGTAAGACCATGAAGAACTTTGTAGTCATTGGGACACTTTTTGTGTTTGTACTGATCGCGGGCAATTCGCTGTTCGTGGTCAAAGAAACAGATCGTGCTGTCATGTTGCGGTTCGGCGAGGTGGTTAACTCGGATATTGCACCTGGCCTGCATGTGAAAATTCCCTGGGTTAACACGGTTCGTAAATTCGATGCTCGCATACAGACAGAAGACGCACCTTCTGAGCGTTTTCTGACGCTTGAGCAAAAAGCGCTTGAAGTTGATTCCTATGCCAAGTGGCGCATTCTCGATGTGGGCCAGTTCTATGTCTCAACGCGCGGCAACGCCGGCACAGCGGGAAGCTTGCTGGCTGAGCGGATCAACGATGGACTCCGTGACCAGATCGGCGCGCGTACCTTGATCGAGGTTGTCTCGGGAGAAAGAGATGAGCTTATGACTGACCTCACGCAGGATCTGAATCGCACGACCGCTTCAGATATCGGCATTGAGGTCATTGATGTTCGGGTCAAGCGTATTGATTTACCGGATGATGTTCGTTCCTCCGTCTATGATCGAATGATCACTGAACGGAACCGGGAGGCCCAGGAGCTCCGTTCCAGAGGGGAAGAGCTTGCGATTGGCATTCGCGCAGATGCGGATCGCCAGGCTGTTATCTTTGAGGCGGAGGCCTATCGAGATGCTGAACGCATTCGTGGTGAGGGTGACGCTGAGGCGACCGGTATCTATGCCTCTGCGTATAATAAAGATCCGGAATTCTACGCCTTTACCCGCAGCTTGAACGCCTACAAGGAAACCTTTAGTTCGAAGGGCGACGTGCTACTATTAGACCCTGACAGCGACTACTTCAAATATTTGAAAGACGGCTTGCCGCTACAATAGCACGGTCGTATTGTATTCAGCGTCACTTACCCGTCGGCGCTGGCAAAACTAAACCTGAATCGTCTGGACGATTCGGGTTTATTTTTGGTTGTTAGGCTGGGGTCCGTATCCGACGAGGTCGGTGCTCCGACGATGTCGCGTTCTCGGGTGAAGGATCCGTTAACAATAGGGCAAAACATGTGGCAAGAATTGGCATTAGCCTTTTGTCTTATGCTGGTCATCGAGGGAATAATCCCGTTTGTCGCGCCACAGCGGTGGCGGCATCTGTTGCGGACAATTGAGCAGATTGATGACGGTACGTTACGCGCTGTCGGGCTGGCTAGCATGTTGGTCGGCACCTTCGCGTTGTTGATTATCAACTAGTCGAGTTATAGCGTATTTTTTTGCCCGGGAAGGCAGTAAAACAAGATTTCTACCAATGACTTCAGTGAAAAGATGGTTACTGCCGGATGGCGTAGAGGATATCCTCCCTTCCGAGGCGCATAAGCTAGAATTTTTGCGGCGTGAGCTCCTGGATCTTTTCGAATCCTGGGGCTACGAGTTAGTTATACCGCCACTTATCGAATTTCTGGATTCTCTGCTTGTCGGTGTGTCGGAAGATCTGGACCTTCACACGTTCAAAGTCACCGATCAGGTCAGCGGAAAGATGATGGGCATTCGTGCCGATGTCACTCTGCAAGCTGCCCGCATTGATGCCCATTCGTTGAATCGTGAGGGGCAGGTGCGCCTGTGTTATGCGGACAATGTGTTGCATACCCGACCAAGGGGCATTATGACCTCACGCGTCCCGATTAGGCTCGGGGCAGAGCTTTATGGACATGCTTCAACCGCAGCTGATGTCGAGCTTATTTGCTTGATGGCTCAAACTCTTCGAAGCGCAGGCATCCCCGGTGTGCAGATTGTGTTGGGCCATGTTGGTATATTTAAGGCTCTGGTGTCTGAGGCCGGATTAAATGCGGGAGCTGAAAGCCACCTGTTTGAGGCGGTGCAGCGCAAGGCCTATGACGAGATTGATCTCCTGCTGGATTGCAAAGTTCAGGACTCTGCGTTGAAACAACAGTTTAAAGATCTCACACGCCTGAGTGGTGATGAGTCGGTTTTAGCGCGTGCCCAAGAAGCCTTCGCTGATGCTTCAGCAGCCGTTACAGCGGAGCTAAAAGAACTCAATGACATCGTGCACGGTGTCAACCAGCGGCTTGGAGGGCTTGATCTGCATTTTGATCTTTGCGAGCTCCGTGGTTATGAGTACCACACGGGAATTGTGTTTGCCGCATATATCAACGGATACGGACGAGCAGTAGCCAAAGGCGGGCGGTATGATCAGCTTGGTAAAGCTTTTGGGCGCGCTAGGCCGGCTTCAGGGTTTGACACAGATCTCAAAGTCCTTGCTCAGTTAAGCGGGAAGGAACTTGCCCGACCCAAAGGTATTCTTGCACCAGACTCTGATGAGTCCTTGCTGGCACAGAAAATCTCTGATTTGCGCAGCCAGGGCGAAAAAGTTGTGACTCTACTCGGAACAGAAGACGTAGCAAACATTGACGCAAGTGACATGCACTGTGATCGCAGATTGATCAAGCGCGGCGCAGCGTGGGTGGTTGAATAAAAACCGGTCGGGCAAGAAAATCCAGTGGCAGATTTGAACACGACCTCAAGTGCTCGGGAAGCAAGTCGGACAACTCATGGCAAAATCAATCGTAGTACTTGGTACCCAATGGGGCGACGAAGGTAAAGGCAAGATAGTTGATCTGCTAACCGATCAGGTGCAGGCAGTTGCTCGCTTCCAAGGTGGCCATAATGCCGGCCATACGTTGGTAATAGAGGGGAAAAAAACCGTTCTTCACCTCTTACCTTCAGGCGTTTTGCGAGATGGTGTGGAATGTCTGATCTGCAATGGCGTCGTCCTGAGCCTTGAGGCTCTGCTCAAAGAGATTGCTGAACTCGAATCCCGTTTGATTCCTGTTCGTTCCCGCCTACGGATTTCCGGAGCTTGCCCACTGATCTTGCCATTTCATACCAAGCTTGATCAGGCGCGTGAAGCTCAACGCGGCAATAAAAAAATTGGAACAACCGGGCGGGGTATCGGCCCTGCCTATGAAGATAAAGTGGCGCGGAGGGGCATCAGGCTGGCTGAGGCGCTTGACCCAGAGCGTTTTAGAGAGAAGTTGTCGGGCTTGGTTGAATACCATAATTTCTGGTTTGAAAATTATTTCGAAATAGAGGGTGTTGATCTTGAGGAGACCTATGAGTCGACCCTGGTCGCGGTTGACAGTATTCGTTCGATGATTGGCGACACCATTGAGATACTCCATGCTCATCGAAAGGCCGGCAACAATATTTTATTTGAAGGGGCGCAGGGGTCATTACTCGATATTGATCATGGCACTTATCCATTTGTTACCTCGTCAAATACCACAGCCGGCGGTACAGCAACCGGAAGTGGCTACGGCCCCCTGTATTTGGATTACATTCTTGGGATTACGAAGGCCTATACCACCAGAGTCGGGTCTGGACCGTTTCCCACTGAACTGTTTGACGAAATCGGACAACACCTGGCCACCGTAGGTCATGAGAAGGGCGCGACGACTGGCCGGGACCGACGTTGCGGTTGGTTTGATGCTGCTGCGGTAAAGCTGGCGATGCGTATTAACAGCGTGTCCGGCATTTGCCTGACTAAGCTTGATGTGCTGGATGGTCTAGAAATAGTTCGGGTTTGTGTTGGGTATGAGGGAGTGGACGCTATGTCCGGCAGCCTGATGGACTGCGCCAGCTTTGAAAACCTCAAACCAATCTATGTAGATTTGCCGGGATGGTCTGAAAAGACAGTCGGTGCGAAACAAGTGGAAGACCTTCCTGCCAATGCCCGAGCCTATATTCGATTTATCGAGGAAACCGTCGAGGTCCCTATTGATGTTATTTCGACGGGCCCGGATCGGGAAGAAACCATCACCTTAAGACATCCTTTTGAAGACTGAGCCTTACCGGGCGGGCCACAGGCAGGCCGCTCCCCGCGCCCCGCTGGCATCGCCGAAGCTCGGAGGTAATAAGCGCGTAGCCATGGCATCAGTAAAAACATAATCTGATATCAGCACAGGGACCCTCTCGTATAGCAGTGGGATATTGGACAGCCCACCACCAAGCACAATTACGTCGGGATCCAAAAGATTTACCACCGTGGACAGGCACT
This sequence comes from Gammaproteobacteria bacterium, assembly GCA_030752195.1. Lineage (GTDB taxonomy): Bacteria > Pseudomonadota > Gammaproteobacteria > Pseudomonadales > Pseudohongiellaceae > UBA9145. Next base: position 2,213 of record JASMER010000026.1, on the reverse strand, counting down.
GCGCTAACTGAGCGCAATAGACCTCAAGCGTTTCCCTTGCTGAAGCATCCGATGCGGCAGCTTTTGCGATTTCCATGGCGCTCAAAGATTGTTTGGATCTTTCCATGTGTGTCTGACTCAGACCGCTGCCTGACAGAACCGTTTCGATGCAATTAAACCGTCCGCAGTAACACTCGCGCTCGCCCCCCATCAGCTTCATAACTGAGCTGGGAACGGGATTATGCCCCCATTCGCCGGCGATACTGTTCGGTCCCGTTAAGAGCTCCTGATTGATGACGACACCACCACCGGTACCCGTGCCGAGTATGGCGCCAAAGACAGAATGTGCGCCGGTTCCTGCACCATGATGCGCTTCCGACAGCGCGAAGCAATTCGCGTCATTTTCGAGACGGATGTCATAGCCGAGTTGGCTTTCTATGTCTGTCTTCAGCGTCCGGCCATTCAGGTTGATGGAATTGCAATTTTTCATGGTGTTTGAAGTCGGGCTATGACTACCGGGCGTCCCAATTCCTACCGACAGTCTGGTTGCTGCTCTGCTTTGCAGCTCAGACACGACCGCTGTTATGGCGTACAAAATCCGCTTATATTCCTGATCGGGCGTGGGGATGCGTATTTTTTCAACGACGACGCCGGCCTGATCAAGAATGATCCCTTCAATTTTCGTCCCACCGAGATCAATTCCGATTCTCATCAATGTTTCTTTTGCCTCTTTGTCGTTGGACGCCTCATACAGGATTGTGTCGCTGTGTCACCAGAGCAATGAGTCTTGCATAGTAGTTTAAAGTCTCTACAATCGAGCGTCCGCCAGAAATGATGAGTTATTGCTGAGCGTATGAAAAGATCCAATCGAAATATTCGGTGTAATAAGTAAACGTGACCCGCGCTCGCTCACAGCAAATTTCTTTGTCTGAAACTCCCTACTATCATTGCATTTCGAGATGCGTGAGGCGTGCTTATTTGTGCGGAGATGATCCGGTGAGTGGTAGGAATTTTGACCATCGCAAGCGGTGGTTAGTGGTTCGCATTAAGGAGTTGGCAGAAAATTTCGCGATTGACGTCTGTGCGTATGCTGTTATGAATAATCATTACCATCTGGTGCTGCACGTAGATCAGGATCAGCTTGGGCAATGGTCAGACGAAGAAGTGACTAGACGCTGGACCGCTATTTTTCCGAACAACGTCAAACTGGTTGAAACCCTGGGCCTGAATAGAAAATCAAAAGCGGCTCAGAAACAACTTCGCGGCAGAATTGAAGAGTGGCGGACGCGGTTGGGCGATATCAGTTGGTTTATGAGATGCCTGAATGAATCACTTGCCCGGCGCGCGAACCGAGAGGATGAATGTACCGGCAGGTTCTGGGAAGGACGTTTCAAGAGTCAGGCTTTGCTTGATGAAAAGGCGCTGGTCACTTGCATGGCCTATGTTGATCTGAATCCCATCAGAGCCGGCATTTCGGACTCCTTGGAAAACAGTGACTTTACTTCGATACAGGAACGTCTGATTGTAGAGGCCAAGAAAAAGAAAAAACGTAGCTATCGGCAACACAGATTGATCACGCGCCGAACTGCAAAGCACTTGTTGGGGAGACAGGCCGCGAGGCATCAATCGGAATTGCTTAATATCAATGAAATGTTTGGATGTGCTGGTGACAGGCTCCCGATCTCCCAACGGAGCTATGTTGAAGTGCTGACAAGTACCCTAAAGGCGCTGGCCATGCCGCCGTCTGAAAAAGAAAAAGCACTGGCGTTCCTGCGGGAAAGACCCGGTATACTGGTGGAAATCGGAATCGTTCCAGAATCATGGCTGGACGCGGTTCAGAACTTCAATCGTTATTATGCACAAGCAGCAGGCAGCGAAACTTCACTGATAAATTTTCACCGGTATCGTATGAAACTCGGTGAGAAGTTCAAGCATCCTGATAAATGGATCAGGGGGCGAATCCCCGCTCGACACCTATTCGGCAGCGTAGGCTGATTTTAATCGCGAAACATTCAACGCAGTTGCTGACTCAATCCTAAGCTCAACATTAATTCTTTAGGCTGTAGACGCGATCGCACGCATGTGGCGGTTTTATTTAGCGGCTGCTAAGCGAGCTAGAGAATATCGAAGTTTTTATATTGTTATTAAAGTGCAAAGCGAAGGTTTGGTAAGAGAAGTGTCTCACAATTTCACACGGATTTAATATACAGGACACCCAAATATTATATTTATGA
>JASMER010000269.1 GCA_030752195.1 Gammaproteobacteria bacterium | reverse complement strand
CAGCGACATTTAGTGACCGTTGTGAAGAGGCAAGCGGTGACCGAAGGTATCATCAAGATTTAGCACACACTGCGACCTCATTAGGGTAGACTGTGGAAATCGGGTGTCGTCGAGATGCACGATAAGAATACAAAGTACAGGGAGTAACAGTGAGCAAAGTACTGGCCATTGCAAATCAGAAAGGCGGCGTAGGAAAAACCACAACCTCAGTGAATCTGGCGGCCTCTCTCAGCGTGACCCGAAACCGGGTTCTGCTGATTGATATGGACCCTCAGGGCAATGCCACTATGGGTTCGGGGGTGGACAAAAATGGGCTCGAGTATTCAATATACGACCTGTTAACTGATCAAGCGGCCTTCGCCAGTGTGGTAAAGCGGTCGGACGGAGAGTACGACTTGATTCCTGCAAACGGTGATTTAGTTTCAGCGGAAGTCGAACTTATTTCCCTTGAGAACCGAGAGCTCCGGTTGAGAAATATCATCGAGGCGATTCGGGAGCACTATGACTTTATCGTCATCGATTGTCCTCCGGCGCTCAGCATGCTGACGATCAATTCTTTGGTGGCTGCTGATGGTGTGGTAATTCCGATGCAATGCGAATATTACGCGCTTGAGGGTCTATCGGCGCTGATGGACACTATTCGCGCGATCCAAGACCGGATTAACCCGACGCTGAAAATAGAAGGCATTCTTCGCACGATGTATGATCCGCGTAACAAACTTACGAGCGAAGTAAACGGCCAACTGTTCAACTATTTCGGCGATGCGGTCTACCGAACCGTGGTGCCACGAAATATTCGATTGGCTGAAGCACCGAGCTACGGCAAGCCTGTCATTAAATACGATCGCACATCTCGGGGAGCTATCGCCTACCTGGCCCTGGCTGGAGAGATGCTACGGCGCCATGACGAATCTGCCCGGGTGATTCAATAAACGTTATTCCCTTGATGGTGGTAAGTGATCACTTACCTTTAATGTCAGAGCTTATAGTGCTGGGTTATCCACACCATGAACGACAAGAAAAAACTCGGTAAAGGGCTCGACGCCCTACTTTCGTCTGGAAGTTCACAGATGATGGCGAGCCTTCTTGGGGGGCGTCCTCGTGAAACAGCGCTGTCGCCGGCCCGTGGTGATGGTCCGACACCGGACCGCGATGGCGATCTGAAGAACATACCCGTGGACCTAATACAGCGCGGTAAGTATCAGCCGCGGACCGACATGCATGAGGAGGCCCTCGAAGAATTGTCTGCGTCGATCAAGGCCCAAGGCGTCATGCAGCCGATCGTTGTCAGACCTATTTCCTCAGACAAATACGAAATCATTGCCGGCGAACGGCGTTGGCGAGCCACACAGATGGCGGGTCTGGACACTATACCCGCAATTGTCAAGCCGGTGGGTGATGAAGCAGCTATCGCCATGTCGCTAATTGAGAACATCCAGCGCGAAAACCTCAATCCGATTGAAGAAGCCATGGCGCTGAAGCGTCTGCAAGATGAGTTCGAGCTCACCCAGCAGGAAGTCGCCGACGCCGTAGGTAAATCGCGGGTGACAGTGACTAATCTGATACGTCTAATTGGACTGCACATCGACGTCAGGAGGATGTTGGAACACGGGGACCTGGAAATGGGCCATGCCAGAGCGCTGCTTGCATTGCCCAATGAGCAGCAGACCAGTGCTGCTCGGGTGGTTTCAGGTAAAAGTCTTTCAGTCCGCCAAACGGAAGCTCTGGTAAGGCGCTTCATCGCCAATAAAGATGCAAGCCTAAGCAAGAAACAGCCTGACCCTGATATCAAAAACCTCGAGGAGAAACTGGCTGAAAAATTGGGCACAAAAGTAATGATTCAGCACAGCGCGAGAGGAAAGGGCACGATCGCGATTAAATACAGCAGCCTGGATGAGCTTGACGGGATTCTTGCTCACATAAAATAGATATAAAGAAAGCTTTTGGCGGGTATCTCCGGAACTCCGAGGTGCTACCAATTTGGTCTCACGACAATGCTATTGCTAACCTCAGTATCCCCTCTAAGAAGGCACTCAAATCCCTTGTGTTTCATGGCTTAAAATGAACCTGAGACGTGGTTGCGATAGCCCATCAAAGTCCATATAATGCGCGTGCTTTTAGCTGGGTGGCTTCAAAAAGCACTAAGTTTTCCGGCGTTCTAGTTTACGAAAACCGCTGAACTGTCCGAGACCACGATGTCCAAACTAGCAAATCTGAAAGCGAGCTGACGTCCGTAACTTCAATCGTGACTACAATAAAAGCTCCTTCTATCTCTAGCATTATCGGCAGCCAAATCGGCGCAGTGTTCTTGCTGGCATTGATTAGTTTCGGTTTTTTGGGTAGCCAGAAGTCCCTATC
>JASMER010000268.1 GCA_030752195.1 Gammaproteobacteria bacterium | reverse complement strand
GATTGATAATTTCGAGCTAGGCAAGCAGATCGACACTGACGTGATGCCTTTTATGGCGGAGCTGAACAGCTGTATCAAACAGCGCAGTTCACTGGCCAATCTTTTTCTACAGGTTCAGTGTCGGCTTTGTTTCGTGAAAGGCGGGATTCGCCTCAAGGAAAAAATGTTGCTGCGTGACGTGGCTGAAGCGCTTGGCTTCAGTAAGGCTGAGTTTCTGGATATCTGCAATGCGACCCATCTGGAAGCAGATTTTAACCCGCAGCATGGCCGTGGCTTTCTTCGTAATGCCTACCATACCCTCCAGCTTCAGCCAGACGCTGAAGACAGAGACATTCGCCGCGCCTACCTCCGGCTCATGTCGCGCTACCATCCAGATAAACTCGTGCAGGAAAAAAATCTCTCTGAGGAAGCCTTGAAGAGTGCAGCCGAAAAACTCACGGCTATTCGCAGTGCCTATGAAGCAGTATGCGGGTTTCGGAAGATTCGCGCCTGACACGCCTGAACCAGCGCGCTAGAATAGAGGCAATGCCCAGTGCACAGAGTTACAGGCTTTCCTGATGAAAGATTATCTTATCGCGCCATCGATACTGTCAGCAGACTTTGCCCGTCTCGGAGATGAGGTCAGTGATGTGCTCGACGCGGGCGCCGATGTCATTCATTTTGATGTCATGGACAACCACTATGTGCCCAATCTGACTGTTGGACCCATGGTATGTCAGGCTCTTCGGAATCATGGAATCGAAGCGCCGATTGATGTACACCTAATGGTGACGCCGGTGGATCAGTTAATTGTTGATTTTGCGAAGGCGGGCGCCTCCTATATCACTTTCCATCCGGAGGCGACTGCTCATATAGATCGCTCACTGCAGCTGGTTCGGGATCATGGCTGTCAGTCGGGTCTGGTATTCAATCCGGGAACGCCGGTGGATTGCCTTGAATATCTTATGGATAAAACCGATGTCATTTTGCTGATGTCGGTCAATCCAGGTTTTGGCGGACAGAAATTCATCCCGTCCACTCTGAAAAAGCTGGCAAAGGTGCGCAAACTGATTGATGAATCTGGCTATCCGACTCGGTTAGAAGTCGACGGTGGCGTTGGCGTGAGTAATATCCGCGAAATTGCTGCGGCAGGAGCCGACATGTTCGTGGCTGGCTCAGCGATCTTCAACAGCGATGACTACGGTAAGACGATCGCGGCGATGCGCGCGGAGCTCGGTCAGGTCTCCGGTGAGCAGCACTGAACAGCCGAGCCGAGAAAAGCCAATGAATCGGGAACAATTCGAGTCACTCGCCAGCGAGGGGTACAACCGGATTCCAGTCATCCGCGAAGTTCTGGCGGATACTGAGACACCGCTGAGCAGCTATCTCAAGCTGGGTAGAGGCACCCACAGCTATTTTTTCGAGTCGGTTCAGGGTGGTGAAAAATGGGGACGCTATTCCATCATCGGTCTGCCTTGCCGAAGCGTGATCCGGGTGCGCGGTTCAGTGGTGACGGTGGAGGCGGATAGCGAAGTCATTGAAGAGCATCAGTGCGCGGATCCCTTCGAATTTGTCAATGAGTTCAAGTCTCGCTTTCATGTTGCGCCAACACCGGGCGACCAGCGTTTTGCCGGCGGATTGGTAGGATACTTCAGCTATGACACCGTGCGTTATGTAGAAACCAGTATCGGAGCGGCGAAGGGCACGGACGATATCGGCACGCCGGATATTCTTTTGATGGTGTCCGAAGAGGTCGTCGTGTTCGACAATCTGCGCGGCACCATTTCCTTTGTCATCCACGTGGACCCGCATGAAGCTGGAGCCTTTGATGCGGCGCAGGCGCGTCTGGACGAGCTTTCGAACCAACTCCACAAGCCGGTGCGGTTTCCCGCCCAGTCTGAGGGAAAAATGGTCCCAGCAGATTACAAACTGCATTTCACAGAGGAAGACTTCATTGCCGCTGTTGAGCGCATCAAGGAGTACATTCTCGCGGGGGATGTGATGCAGGTGGTGCTGGCGCAGCGGATGTCTACTGCGTTCAGCGGTGATCCGCTTAACGTCTATCGGGCGCTAAGATTCCTGAATCCGTCTCCCTATATGGTGTTTTTTGATCTCGGTGATCATCACGTGGTCAGCGCATCCCCTGAGATTCTGGCCCGGGTTGAAAGCGGCAGGATCACCGTGCGACCGCTGGCGGGGACCCGCAAGAGGGGCGCAAATGAAGAGGAAGATAAGGCGCTTGAGGCGGAACTGCTGGCAGACGATAAAGAGCTGGCTGAGCATCTGATGCTGATTGACCTCAGTCGCAATGATTCGGGCAGAGTCTCAAAGACCGGCAGTGTGACAGTCCCGCGCAAGATGTTTGTTGAGCGCTACTCACATGTCATGCACATTGCCTCTATTGTGGAGAGTGAAA
>JASMER010000267.1:341-2398 GCA_030752195.1 Gammaproteobacteria bacterium | reverse complement strand
TAAACTGGATTTTTGATAATGAGCATCGTGAGGGGGCTTGCGAGTTGAGGATAAGCCGGCAGCAGAACGGCTATACGCAACAATTTGTTATCGACCGGACCTTTGTTGATCAGGACGACACTCGATGGATCATCGACTATAAAACAAGCCAACAACAGCCAGAGCAGACTGAAAGTGAATTTATTCAGAGTCAGACTGAGAAATATCGCTCCCAACTCGAAAACTATCGAGACCTGGTGAAGGCCACTGAAAACAGAACCACGCGTTTAGCGCTACTGCTGACAGACATTCCTGCCGTGGTCGAAATTGAACCTAATTAATCACAGTCGACCGGATTAACGGCGTAAATGCCTGCTGCATTCCGCAGATAGCCGCGGTAATCCATCCCATAACCGTAAAGGTAACGATCTTCAACTCTGAGGCCGACAAAGTCTGCGCAAATATCTGCTACTTTACGCTCATGAAGTTTATCAACCAGCACGGCAGTCAGAACTGATGCAGCCCGATGCGCTCGACAATGCTCGACCACTGCTGCTAATGTTTCGCCCTCATCCAGAATATCATCGATAATGAGGACATTACGACCGTCCAGTGGGAGCATGGGCAGCCGATGCCAATCTAATTCCGAGCCTTGAGTGTTGTTACGATAACGGGTGGCATGCAAATAATCGATCTGCAAAGGAAAGTCGAGTCTGGTCAGCAATTTGCCTGCAAATACCAGCCCTCCGTTCATGAGACAAAGCAGTAGCGGATTGCGGTCTATCAGAGCCGTTGAAACCTTTGCAGCCAATACATCGATAGCCTCTTCGACTTCTGCTTCAGTATGCAGACAGGTAGCTCTGCGGCTCACGTCAAGGATTTCATCAGGAGTCACTTGGGACAATCACCCTGTTGTGGTTCGGGAAAATCAGTAGAGTAAATTAGTTGATCTATCCCATCCACCGTCGTTGTCGGGAAAGCAAAATCTGCCTGATGCTCATGGACAATGCGAATAATACGAAGCATGACGTCCTGTTTGATTTCGTGGAATTTCACCCAATTGGTTGTCTTGGTGAATGTGTAGACGAAAAAATCCAATGAAGACTTCCCATAACCGTTGAAATTGACAATTAGTGTTTGATCTTGGTCAACCTCCTCGTGCTCCTGCAGCATAGCATGAACATCCCTTACGATTTGGCCCATCTTAGACGCATCTTTGTAGCGAATTCCGATTGTTTCGTAGATTCGCCGATTCGTCATACGCGAAGGGTTTTCCAGTGCTAGTTTTGCAAAGACGGAATTGGGAACATAAAGCGGTCTTTTGTCAAAGGTTCTCACTACCGTCAGCCGCCAGCCAATACTCTCTACGGTCCCTTCAATTTCCCGGTCCGGTGATCTTATCCAGTCTCCTATTGCGAACGGCCGGTCAAGATAAATCATGAGCCCGCCAAAAAAATTCGACAACAGGTCCTGCGCAGCAAAACCAACCGCGATCCCGCCAACGCCACCGAAGGCCAAAAGTGCCGTGATTTCAATCCCAAGAGTTGGCAAGGCTACCAGTACTGCAGAAATTACAACCGAAAGCCGAGTCAGTTTAGCCAGCGCGTGAAGGGTTGTCGGATCCAAGCGGCCTTGCGCGCCCTCTGCCTGCGCCTGCAAGCCATCAAGTAGCCGCGCTTCAGCTAAGGTGATAAATCGCACCAGAAAAACCATGGTCAGCACAATAAAAGTCAGCTGACGGACAATATCGAGATTAGCGGGACTGAACAGAACCATATCCAGATAGCCATCACTAATCTGGACCGCCCAAATCAGCCCAAGAATCAGAATAAACCAGCTGAGCGGACCCTGTGCCGCTTTAAAAAGAGCGTCATCCCAAACGTTGGTGGTTTTCTCAAATTGTTCGCCTAGTACCTTCAGCGCGCGCATTGTAAGATATCGCCCGATAAGTGTGAGCATCACCGCAGCAAACAGCTCTACCCCCCATCCCAACTCGGAAATACTCTCTACCGACAGTAGATCAGGCATGTTTGTCTCCTAAAAATTATTCACTGAGTCGGCCAGCCGCCTCGACCGCC
>JASMER010000267.1:0-331 GCA_030752195.1 Gammaproteobacteria bacterium | reverse complement strand
TCAAGATAATCAGCGACCTCCAACGCGCTCTGAGGAGCATTGCACATCAGCACCATGTCACAACCTGCAGACAATGCTTTACGCGCTCGCGTCACTGCATCGCCAATTTGTTTCGCTGCCTCCATGTTCAGATCATCACTGAAGATAATCCCTTCAAAACCTAGCCGCCGTCTGAGGATACTCTGTAACCATACGGTTGAATAACCGGCACATTCCTGATCAACGGCGGGATAACTGACATGCGCTGGCATTACTGCATCCAACACATCAATACAGTCACTGAAAACCCTAAGGTCGTGAGCCCAGATTTCAGATTCGGGCCGATCATCAA
>JASMER010000266.1:362-2418 GCA_030752195.1 Gammaproteobacteria bacterium | reverse complement strand
GGCTTCAGCCCCGCATTGCCCGGCGGGGCAGGTTGGTGGGACACATGTTCCGGGTAGCCCTTCGAGCGGCGAAGGATACGATCAGCGTGCAGCTTTGGCTGATGTCCTAACAATAGATCTGGAGAACGTCAGTGTTGAGCAGCTGAGCAGGCTGTATTCGGACGGAAGTGCTGTCGTCCCTGATCCCGGTCTGTTGGCGCGTGTTACTGACAAGCTGCAGCAGAAACGCTGGTATGCTGAGCTGGGCCTGCCTACCGCAGACTTTCAGGAGCATCCTGCGGATGAGGACGTCAGTGGTGACGCGTTTGGTTTTCCTGTTGTCCAGAAAGCGGCGCGAGGGGGATATGACGGGCGTGGTGTGTCTATCCTGCATTCAGCAAAAGACAATGTCGAACGCCTCCGAGTTGACGGATTTCTTGAGCGATACATCGAGCGCAGCATGGAGATCTCCGTAATGGTGGCCGCCGATGGGCAGGGCACAACGGCTGCCTATGAGCCTGTTGAGATGGTGTTCTACGAAACAGGTAACGTACTCGATTATCTCGTAGCGCCGGCCAGGCTGGAGGTGAGCCTGCTTGCTGAAGCCCGCCGTCTGGCGGTCAGCACGATCAAGAAAATGCAGGGCAAGGGCATTTTCGGTGTGGAGATGTTCCTGACACCACGAGGCGAACTTCTGATTAATGAAATTTCACCCAGAACCCATAACAGTGGACACTACACCACTGAAGCCTGTAAGACGTCTCAATTTGTCCAGCAGCTCAACATTCTCTCAGGCAAACCGCTTGGCAGCACCGACCAGATACGACCTGCCGTTATGTTCAACCTGCTGGGTGCCGAGGGTTTCGATGGCGACACCGTGGTGGAAGGCGCTGATCAGGCGACGAATGATCCGTCCGTATGGGTGCATTTATACGGTAAAAACCGATGTTTCCCAGGTCGTAAAATGGGGCATGTGACGGTGATGGCAGCTACGGTAGACGAAGCTCTTGAGAAAGTAGACACTATAAGGCCTCAGCTAAACGTCAGAGGAGCGCAGCCAATTGACTAACCACACTACAGAAGTTGCGGCTGCCCAAGTCGGCATCATTATGGGCAGTGATTCTGACCTGCGAGTCATGCAGGCCGCTGCTGATATGCTCGGGCAACTTGATGTGCCGTTCGAAATGACGATTGTTTCTGCTCACCGCACCCCGGAGCGGATGATGACATATGCTGAATCTGCACGTGAGCGCGGTTTAAAAACGATCATTGCCGGGGCAGGGGGTGCTGCGCATTTGCCCGGAATGGTTGCTTCAATGACCACATTGCCCGTCATCGGAGTGCCGATTGCCGTGACGGCATTGCAGGGGCAGGATTCACTTTTATCGATTGTGCAGATGCCTAGCGGGATTCCGGTCGCTACTGTGGCGATCGACAATGCGGCCAATGCGGCGCTGTTGGCAGCAGAGATACTGGCCGTCAGTGACTTGCTGCTGGCCGGGCGACTGTCAGCGTTTCGCGATGAGCAGACCGCGGCAGTGTTGCGCAAAGTAGAAGCGATGGCTTCAGGCGATCATTAAGGGGCCGCTCCAGCAGCTCGGGACAGCCTGTCATTCACGGCCCGCCACTCACCTGTTTGTGGGGGTCTTTGTAGGTACACTTCCGTGACGCCACTGTTCTCCATGGTGTAAAGGCGATCATAAAAAACGGCTGCGTAGGGCCCTGGGGTGTCTGGCATGATCCATGTCGGCGCGCGTCGTTCGCCCAGTTCCAGCGCCAGATGCTGACTGCACGCAATCCCTGCTGTCGACGCCCACTGCGATTCAATCATTTCCCTGCTCGCAAGCCTGAGGTTGATGTCGACGGGCCGATAATGTCTGTGGCGCAGGCCGGGTGACGCTGCGGCACCCAGTGGCCGTGTAGCAGCGACTTCGCCAATAATTGACCTCAGATCATCTATGCTGATAGCGCCCGGGCGGAGCAGTTGCGGGCGCTCCGATCTCAGATCAATAACCGTTGACTCGATGCCAATCGTGGTCTGGCCGCCATCCAGAATAGCGGCAATGCGTCCCTCTAA
>JASMER010000266.1:0-352 GCA_030752195.1 Gammaproteobacteria bacterium | reverse complement strand
ATGACCGGCGCAGGTGGGGCTGGGTCGGCCTGACAAGTTGGCTGAAGGGGCTGCAAGCGGGAATTGGCAATGTTGCAGAACGGACTGAACCGCCTCGCCAGCAGGGGCCCTGATTGCTACCGAATCGAGACCGGCGGTCACAATATTTGGCACCGAGGAAGCTGCCTTCAGCACGACGCTAAGCGGTCCCGGCCAGAATGCACGTGCCAACTCTGCCGCGATTGCCAGCTGTTGAGTTGTTGCAGCCCAAAGCGGGATTGCGGCATCGATCGAGGTAACGTGCAGGATCAAGGGATTGTCAGCAGGGCGACCCTTTGCGGTAAAAACCGCCTCTACTGCGTCTGCCGAGAGG
>JASMER010000265.1 GCA_030752195.1 Gammaproteobacteria bacterium | reverse complement strand
GGTGGTCCAGTGGCGATGGCGTTTGTTCAACCTGCCTACTCCCGGGAGGGTTCGGATCTTCACTTGATGGTGCGTGGTAAGCGCGTTGATCTGACGGTTGTTAAACTACCCATGGTGCCTAATCGCTATTACAGAGGCTAAGCAAGCTACCGACTTGGTTGCGCTCTTTGGTGCCTTGGTTTAGGAGCCCAGTTAATGGGCCCAGTCGCGATCAGCTCTAAACTGAGTCGACAGGTATTCCATTTGGTCGGCCAGCACCCGGTCCTTCGCCAGGAAGTGCCATTCATAAGAGTTGGGTTTAAAAGGAATGGCCAGAAGCGGCATGTTCGCTTCCTCCGGTGTCAGACAATCTTTGAGCCAGTTACAGCGCTTGCAAGCAGCGACAACATTCTCCCATTTATCCGTGCCGCCTCTCGAAGTTGGCACCACATGATCCCGCGTTAGCTCACTTCTTGGAAACTGATCCCCGCAGTAAAGACATCGGTGGTCATCACGCCTAAACAGCGTTCGGTTACAGAGCGGTGGCGTAAAGTGATCAAACACCCGGCCATTGAGCGCAACGATGGGTTGAAGGATAAGCTTTGATCGAAGGCCGGTGAGTCGCTGTGTGCCACCAAACACTGGAGGGAGGGGATCCCCGATGCCGTAGATGACATCGCCTCGAGCGTAGGCAGAGATCGCTTCCTGGAGGCTTAGCCAGCCTCTGGGTTGCCCTGCCACATCCAGCTTTAGGATTGTTTGCATGGCCGTCGCTTTCACGTTTACTTCAAGTTACTGTCTTTGAGCAATAAATACAACGATGCTAGAAAATATGAACGACGCATGGAATCTGATTACTTTAGCCTGCTTTTTTAATTGAAGACTGACCCAAATAATGTTGTACTCCGCCGGCGCGATAATTGATAACAACGCGTCGCAGTAAAGTATTCAATAATAAGGAGCGGTAATGAAGCGGGAAACCTCATTGGCGATGGGTGGCAAGGCCATACCATTCGCGCTGAGCTTGTTGACGGCTAACCTTCTGGTTGCCAACACAGCCTTGGCTCAGGATGACAATAAAAACCTTGAAGAAATCGTTATTACAGGTTCATACATTAAGGGCTCTGGCACTGATGAAGCGACACCTGTCGACGTGCTTGATAGCGACTATATTCAGAAGCAGGGTGCCCTCACCATTGGTGAATTGACCCAGAAGTTAGCGGTGAGCAGCGGTACAGAAAATAATCCAGACTCGTTCACATCAGGCTCAACGCAAGGCACGTCGAACGTTAACCTTCGAGGCCTGGGGCTTACCTCTACACTCGTGCTGGTCAACGGCAAGCGTCAAACGATTGCAGCAGCAATCGCCAATGATGGCTCGGTCTTCGTCGATACAGCAACGATCCCCATGGCAGCGCTTGAGCGTGTAGAGATCTTGAAAGAAGGCGCTACCGCAACCTATGGCTCTGATGCAGTTGCGGGCGTAGTAAACTTCATTCTGCGTGACGATTTTGAAGGCCTAGAGGTGTCCGTAGGGCATCAAAAGGTAGAGTCTAGTGACCAAACAACTGACGACGTTAGTGTCCTGGCTGGTTTTGGTATTGGTGACAATACGAATGTGATCGTGTCGGGCAGCTACATGCAGCAGGATCCAATGAGTTCTGCAGAACGCCCTTACACCACAATCAACGCTGCCAGTACTTTGGGGCGCAGCTTCCTGAATTTGGGCGGTCTCGCGCCGGGTCTCCCGGTCTTTATTGATGGCACAGGTATTTATGAGGGTACCTATGGTCCCGGTGAGACTATCCCTGATGCGAACTGTGAGGCCAACGGTGGACTCTTGTCGGGTGGCTTTATTCCATCGCTAGGTGGACAGAAGTGTGGATTCCTTTACGGGCCAAGATTCAACTTGGTTAATGAGGAAGAGCGCACCAACCTCTATGCGGCGGTTACTCATGAGATGGATAATGGCGTTACCGTTCGCGGTGAACTAGGGTTCGCCAAGAACGAAGTACTGGATAATCCACAGTCTCCGTCTTATCCAAACCTTTCTTTCCCGACTATTCTCCCGGGACAGGCTGGCAGCCCTTTCAATGGCTTTGTTCGTTGGTACGGTCGTCCGCTCGGTGCGGAAGCACCCTCGCCTTTCGCACCGCGTAACTCTGAGACATTGAGAGCCTCTCTCGATTTATCTGGTTCGCTTGACGATGGAGCATGGGATTGGAATGCCTCGGTAACCTATTCCGAGAACGATCGCGAGGGCTGGCAGCCCGACACGATCAATTCGCGTTTGAACGCCGCCTTGGCGGGCGCTGGTGGTGAGAGTGGCACTGAGACCTTCAACATCTTTGATCCAAGCCAGAACTCTCAGAGTTTGATCGATTACATTAGTGCAGAAACCTACACAAATATGGTTACCGACCTTACGGTTGCAGACTTGGTGGTCTCAGGTCCTTTAGAAA
>JASMER010000264.1 GCA_030752195.1 Gammaproteobacteria bacterium | reverse complement strand
CTATTCGGGGGTATCGCAAGCGCCGGTGCCACCATGAGAACGATGATCAACATCCGAACTGGCGGTACCACTAAGATTTCTGGAATGTTCCACAGTCTCTTCCTGCTAGCGATAGTATTAGTCCTGGCCCCTCTCGCAGAAAAAATCCCCCATACTGTTCTTGCGGGAATCCTTATAAAAACTGGATGGGACATAATCGATCGTGCCTACATTCTTAAGGCCCATCGTGGCCCACGCTGGGACCTTGCGCTAATGCTGCTGGTGCTGACGATGACTGTCTTTGTGGATCTCATTCAAGCTGTTGGCGCCGGCGTGGTGCTGGCCTCTCTCGCCTTTGTGAAGCAGATTGCCGATGAGCAGTTGAAGTCGTTAAGGGACATCGCTAGTGAAAAGTTATCCATGAACTTTTCGGAGGAAGAAATAAAATTAATAACTGATTCGGATAGGGTTATTAATGTGTTTGACTTCGGTGGACCATTAAGCTTTGGAGCGGCAGCTGATTTCGGCTACCAAATACGAGAGAAGTCGAAAGGCCCAAGTAAGGTCATGATCTTAGACTTTTCGCAGGTACCTTTTTTAGATGTATCGGCAGCACGCGCGGTACAAACAATTGCTGAGGACGGAAAGGTCTCTAACAAATTAGTATATATTTCCGGGATGACTGATCAGATCCGCAATATGCTTACGGATCTGATGGGTGAGATAGTGCCTACAGAGCAGTATTTTGATTCTCGTCGTGATGCCATTGCCGCCGCGGTTGAATTTGTGGAGAGCACCGAAGCCGATTCGTCCGGAGGGACCCATGCAGAGCACTCGCCCGCCTGAGGGTTACAGGCCCAGAAACGACCTTAGCTGCCAGTGCATTCGCAGTTTTCAGGTCAGCCTGAATGCAGAAACCCGAAGCGGGTTTCTGCTGTTCTATAGTGTATTCAGCACGCCAGCTCATGTAGCACTTTGACTTCACCCGGGCGGATATTCCGCGTCGAGAAATATGGGATTTTATTGTCTGCAGTGACCCAGACTTAATCATCGCGGGATTGTGCGCTTTACTCGCTCATGTTTAGTTTTCGCCGCAGGTGCACTGCTGCTACCAGCAGCAGTGTTGCAGCAAGAATTGACCATAATAGAACCTGCAGTCCGTTAGGGTCAGCTTCGGCTGAAGTCAGTATCGCTGTCGCCGCTTCGTAATCAGAGCCGTAGATAAAATCGGACAGGGCTGCCGGAAGCTGATAGCGAACTTCGTCAAAGCTGGCAAACGGGTCGAGAGCGGGCCCGGTGCCGTAAACGAGGCTGAAGGCTTCCCGCGGATTGACTGTCTCAGGCATCACCATGGCCACCGCCAGGCTGGCATGCCCAGCGATCTTGCCGTCTTCGCCGGTTCCGGCAAACAAAATGCTGCCCTGATCCGGCCGGAGTAGCGTCCCATTTTGAATCAGGGCCAGTCGCTTTTGCTGCAGACGGGCTGTGCTGCCGCGCAGGCCCAGTAGTAGCAGATTGCCCTCTACCGCCTGTTCGCCCAGGGTACGCTCCAGATTTGAATAGGCGCGACTGCCGATCAGCATGTCTCCCAGTCTTCCATGCCCCATGTAGGCCACGAAAATATCCAGCCTAGCGAGGTCAGGCAGTTGGGTACTGAATTCCCGGACAAGGCCCGCGTCTATCAGGGCGCTCCAATCAAGCTGCGCGAATGTTTCCAGCACCGAGATTTCACTCCTGGCTGTTCGGCTGAATTCGGAATCGACCAGGTATGCTTCAGCAACGCGCCTGGCTGCATTGCGCACCCCCCGGGTAAGTGCCCAGCTGGTGATGGTCGCCCGGCTGATCGTATCTATATCCGTTCCCAATCTGAACGAGTCCGCAATCGACTTCCTCCTGAGTTGTTCCGTGAAGCCAGCGTCCCCGACAAAATCACCGCGAAAACTTCTATATGACTCGGTGTAGTACAACACTTTTGCACCGGTCAGGACGCCCTCAAGATCCATACCGACCAGCAGATGAAGCGGACCGCTAAAGCCGACTTCTTCGGGCGGGATGTCCGGCGTGGTAAACACCAGGCCAATCAGTTGCTCCTGTTCAGGGTCGCTGAACGCTCTGATAACCGGCGGGCTGCCGCTCTTCGTAGAAAAACTGGTGGCCTCAGGCATGACCTCGAAGAGCCAGTCTGATTGCAGATTGCGCCACTCCTGCTGACTCCAGGCTACACCCGGGCAGACAACCAGCAAGGACAGTAACAGTCCGTAGACGCTTGAATGATTACTGTTCATTACGCTGAACCTGAGCCGGATCTGATCATGGAGTTGGACGCAGTCAGAGTCTAACATTGCTGTCGCTTAAGCGGGTTACCGTGGTGGCAATTCATCCATTGTTGAGCTTTGCGCGGGCTTGTCAGAGAATGAGGTGGTGCCCTCGGATTTTTCTCTACGACATCAGCTCTCCGCTCGTCCCGGTTGGATGC
>JASMER010000263.1 GCA_030752195.1 Gammaproteobacteria bacterium | reverse complement strand
CATGTAGCTCAGATGGTAATTTTTACAATGCTTTCTCAGCTGCGACTGTGAAGCACTCTGTCGTATTTCCTCATATGAATCCCAGAGATTTTTGAAACTGAGGAAATCTGAATCCGGGTGGTGAAACTCACGCTGGGCTTCTTCTGCCTGTTCTTTACTTCCGGCGCCCTGCTCCCTCGGATCCTGAATACTCAGCGCACTCACAATAATCAGCAGTTCACTAAGACAGCCCTGCGCGTTCGCAGCCACAAGCATCCGGGCCAGCTTTGTATCTACCGGCAGACTTGCCATTTGCCGACCTGATTGCGTGAGCTGCTTCTTCCCGTCAATAGCGTTTAATTCTTCCAACAATTTAAAGCCATCGTTGACAGCTCTCGACTCTGGCGCTTCAAGGAATGGAAACTTAGTAATGTCTCCTATTTTTAAGGAAAGCATCCTCAGAATGACCGATGCCAGATTCGTTCGCATAATTTCCGGATCAGTAAACTCAGGACGGCTTTCAAAATCTGCCTCGGAATACAGTCTGATACAGAAGCCCTCAGCAAGCCTGCCGCAGCGACCTTTTCTCTGATTGGCGCTTGCCTTCGAAATGCCCTCGATCGGGAGTCTTTGTATTTTGCTCTGGATACTGTAGCGACTGATTCGCGCTAGGCCGGTGTCGATAACATAATTGATACCGGGAACAGTGATTGAGGTTTCCGCCACATTCGTAGAAAGCACAATCCTGCGCCCCTTGTGGGCTGTGAATATCCGTGTCTGCTCTGACTGTCGGAGGCGCGCATAAAGCGGCAAAATCTCAGTATCCGGAAGTCGCGCTCGACGTAAGGCAAGCGCGGTCTCCCGAATCTCCCTTTCTGTTGCAAGGAACACCAGAACATCGCCAGTATGTCGTTTCAATTCCGAATCCCGTTTCCGGATCCGCTTTGCCGCTGAGACGACAGCCTCAGCCATCATTTCCGGTTGATTCAGTTTTTCGGCGTCAGTGGTCAGCGGGGCGTATTCAATCTCGACCGGGAAGGTTCGGCCAGATATTCTCATGATAGGAGCATCATCGAAGTGTGCAGAAAATTTCTCGACGTCGATGGTAGCCGAAGTTACGATGAGCTTAAGATCTGGCCGACGTCGAAGGAGCCCCTTCAGATAACCCAGAAGGAAATCAATATTCAGCGACCTCTCATGTGCTTCATCTATAATCAGAGCTTCATATCGATTAAGGAACCTGTCTTGCTGAATTTCCGCCAGTAGAATTCCATCGGTCATTACCTTCAGAAAAGTCTCCGGCGCGGTTTTTTCGCTGAATCTGACCTGGAAACCGATACCCTTCCCCACCTCGGTTCCCAATTCCTCAGCAATTCTGGCTGCCACGGACGAAGCAGCTAGACGCCTGGGTTGCGTATGGCCAATCAGGCCGCTTCGCCCTAAACCGGCCTCAAGGCATATCTTTGGTAATTGAGTTGTTTTGCCTGAACCCGTATCACCTGCCACGATCAGCACCTGATGATCGCGGACAAGTTGAACCAATTTTGAGGCATTTTCACTTACCGGCAACTCTGCCGGATAGCATATCTCTCGGGGGATCGCCAAATCACGGACGTGACAGGCGTTGACGGACTGCCGAATTTCTCTTGCTAACTGATTAAGTACCTTCGCCTGATCGGTGCCTTGCTTTTTCTCTCGCTGCGCGGCCAATCTTTTGCGAAATCGGAACTTGTCTCCAGACTGACAGTCCGGTAACAATTTCTCCAGACCTTCGATGAGCATGTCATTTTTCACGTCAGGAAAGGGTTCAGAGAGCAACTCAAGGCCGGTAGGCTCCCGCGATCATGCATGATATGGGCATGCAGCTCCTTCACGGAAATAAATCGACCGGGGTCAAGATGACAAGGAAGGCGTTCCATAATAATCTGGACTGTAATATTCCGCTACGGGGTTAACAGCTAATCACTTGGTCAAGAGCGCCATCGCTTCTTCGAGTCCCTTTATTGACAGTGGAAACATTCGATCCTCCACCAGTTCTTTCACTATCTCAATCGAATAGCTGTGCTGCCAGTAATCCTTAGGCGTAGGGTTAAGCCAGACGAAGTGCTCGAAGGCTTCCGTTATCCGCTGTAGCCATACGGCCCCCGCTTCTTCATTGTAGTGCTCAATACTGCCGCCCGCATGGGTGATTTCATAAGGCGCCATCGTTGCATCGCCGACAAAGATCACCTTGTAATCCTTGGTATAAGTGTTAATCAACTCAAATGTTGAGGTGGTCTCGGCATGCCGGCGTTGGCTCTTCGTCCAAACGGAGTCGTAGAGGAAATTGTGGAAATAAAAATACTTTAAATGTTTGAATTCCGTTTTCGCAGCAGAAAACAATTCCTCACAAAGTCTCACATGGGGGTCCATAGAGCCACCGACGTCAAAGAAAAGCAAAACCTTAACGGCATTCCGCCTCTCCGGTACCATCTTTATGTCCAACATCCCTGCATTTCGAGCAGTGGAAGAAATCGTTTCA
>JASMER010000262.1 GCA_030752195.1 Gammaproteobacteria bacterium | reverse complement strand
AACCTGGGCGACAAAACATTGGCCAGAATCCTATTGGAGACACCTGGCGCATATAGCTACAGAAAACGGGTTTAGCATTCTCTTACCATGGGGCAATGAGATAGAGAGGCAGCGTGCTGAGCGAGTCGCCGCAGGCAATAATCAGATAACGGTGCTGGAGCGAATGCCGCTTAAAGGTGTTGCTCGTATGATTTATCGCTCCGCAGGTGTGATCGCAGTTGACACGGGTCTTGGGCACTTGGCAGCAGCTCTGTCGAAGCCGACGCTCTCACTGTACGGCCCGACAAACCCTGGATTGTCCGGTACTTTTGGTCATCAGCAGATTCACATGAAGTCGAATCTAAATTGCTCTCCCTGTGTAAAAAAAGTTTGTAGCTATTCAGGGCCTGGGGTTTCAGATGCATTTCAGAGTCAGCAATTCGCGGTAGAGCCGCCGTGTTTTGCCTCTCACCAGCCAGAGACGGTCTGGACACAGTTCGAAAAATTGCTGCCGATTGATGTGTCGTCATGAGGCTTTTTTTCCTGATATATCACTATTTCCCTTTTGGCGGACAACAGCGGGATTTCTTTCGTATCGCGGAAGCTTGCCGGGCTCGGGGCCATGACATAGAGGTTTATGCGCTCAGGTGGCAGGGTCCGTTGCCAGCCGGCTTCAACATCACTCTGGTGCCAATAAAGGCGTTAAGCCGACTTTCGATGTACCGACGCTATACCGATTGGGTGGCAGGAAGAATCGAGGGTTCCCGGCCTGATCTGGTCATAGGGTTCAACAAGATGCCGCATCTTGATGTGTATTTTGCCGCTGACGATTGTTTCCTTCATAAGGCCAAGACCCAACGCGGACCACTATACCCGTTTACGCCCCGATTCAGACATTTTCGCCGCTATGAGGCGGCTGTTTTCGGCAGAGAGAGCCAGACCCGGGCTTTGGTTTTATCACCTCTGCAGAGAAAGAACTATCTTAACCACTACCCTGACTGCGCACAGCGCCTGCAAGACATGCCACCCGGTATTGATCAGGAAAGGAGAATTGAGCGCCGGGACCCTTTGGTTCGGTCTGCGTTAAGGGAGGAGCTGGGGGTCTCTGACGATCAGTGGTTAATTCTTCAGGTCGGGTCGGGTTTCAGGATAAAAGGGGTGGACCGCGCCATTCGCGCCATTGCATCACTTCCTGAAAAACTGCGGGGCAGTGTCCGATACGTGCTCATAGGGCAGGACAGGGCAGAGCCTTATCGTCATTTGGCAAAAAAACTCGGGCTTGCCAACCAAGTGGAAATTCTGCCGGGCCGAGATGACATACCGCGTTTTATGGTTGGAGCTGATCTTTTACTGCATCCGGCCTATATGGAAAGTGCGGGCTATGTTCTGCTGGAAGCCACTGTGTCCGGGTTACCCGTCCTGACGACGGCAAGCTGCGGCTATGCCTGGCATATAGAGCAGGCGCAATCCGGTGAGGTGTGTTCAGACCCGTTCACGCAGGATGAGCTAAACGCCAGGCTCGGGGTAATGCTCAGTAATCTGGACAGTGCGCCTTGGAGCGAAAATGGTCTGACCTATGGCAAGCAGCCAGAGCTTTACTCCTTGGCATCCGCTGCGGTCCGGTATATCGAGGGTCGCGCTGACGCTGTGAAGTCAGAGTCTCAAGCGTTAGCAACGTAACGTTTGGACTGGCCGGTGCGATTGGGCACCACCTTGATGCCGCACTTTTGTCTCAATACAGCACCTAGTTTGAGGGCAATACCCGCTCATAGATGGCTGCCTGCGGCTCAGCGCTGTCAGGAAAAGTTGCAAGCAACTTTATTCGCGCCTGAACTGGTTCCTGACTCAAAAGCTGTCGGTTCTCGGGGATTAATTCTAGTATAATCAGAGCGCCAGGTGACATATTCAATATATCACTTGAGCGGAGCTCTCTGGAAACCTCATCATAATTTGAAACTCTACCTGAGAGATAAGCAATGGTATGGTTGTTCGTCAGAATCTTTGCGCCGTCCGAAGTTGCTGTTCTAGCAAAGCTCGCAGAATCTACCAGCCAGTCTTTACTTCTTCCGAAGCTGAGGTAGGCATCAATCATGCAATAAGAGAACAAAAATATGGAAAGGAGACGTATTGTCTGTAAAGTCCCTGCCGAGCGGGATCTTGCGAGTATCTCCTGCCATAAACTAGGCACCATCATGGATACCATAATGCCGAAAATCATCGCGTACCGGCCCGTAAGGAACTTAGTCAGACAAAGAAATCCCAGCGTGATCAAGAAATTCACTAGAGCCACAACGAGCAGCGGCCTTATTTTCTCGCCTTCCCATCGCAGCATTCCTCTAAATGCTCCAAAAACGAGTAGCCAGAAATAGGGCCCGCCGATGGTGTAGAACAAACTTGTGAAGAGGACTATCGGCAAGCCGAGCAACACAGCGGTATAGAGATAATCAGTCGCGATCAGTGCGGAAAAATCACCAAAAATTGAATTAGCCTGTGCAGCAAGTGTAATTTCGGTAGGCGCGGACCATTCGGCAAGAAAGGGCTCATAGACAGC
>JASMER010000261.1 GCA_030752195.1 Gammaproteobacteria bacterium | reverse complement strand
TTCCCTCGAAAGGAAATGGTCTAGTGACCACAGCAACGGTGAGAATACCAAGTTCTCGGGCCACTTCAGCAACAATCGGTGCGGCACCTGTACCGGTGCCACCGCCGCCGCCGACTCCCAGCACTTTAATCACCGCACTTTGCGGAATGTTGTCTATTAGCTCGAACATAAAATCCCCTCTTTTCCTCGGATTATTCTCACTATCATGCATTCAGACAGTCTTCAGAAACTTCCTTGAAACCAGCTCTTGACTCTGTCAACCAGATTAATTTTCGGATCACGCTCGGACTCCAAGCCGTCCCGTTCCTGATGTTGCTTTAGCCCGTAAAGCAGAAGGCCCACGCCTGTAGAGTAGATCGGGTTTCGAACGATATCGGCCAGTCCATTAACATTGTGTGGCGCACCAATACGGACTGGCGCGTGAAAGATTTCCTCCGCCAGTTCAACCACTCCTTCCATCTTGCTGGTTCCGCCGGTCAAGACCACACCGGCGGCGAGCATATTTTCAAATCCGCTACGCTGAAGTTCTGCCTGAACCAAAGTAAAGAGCTCGTCATAGCGAGGCTCAACAACTTCAGCCAAAGATTGCCTGGATAACTCCCTGGGAGGACGGTCACCCACACTCGGCACTTTTATCGTGTCATCCGGATTTGCCAGCTGAGTCAGCGCGCAGGCGTACTTAATTTTTATCTCATCTGCGTTTTCAGTCGGAGTCCGAAGCGCCATGGCAATATCGTTAGTAACCTGATCTCCAGCGATTGGTATCACACCGGTGTGCCGAATCGCGCCCTCGGTAAAAATTGCGATATCCGACGTCCCTCCACCAACATCAACCAGACATACACCGAGCTCTTTTTCATCTTCAGTCAACACGGCATAGCTGGAGGCGAGTTGCTCAAGAATGATTACATCAGTTTCAAGACCACAACGGCGTATGCATTTTTCAATATTTTGCACCGCATTTATTGCGCAGGTAACAAGATGCACCTTTGCTTCCAGGCGCACACCCGACATCCCTAGTGGCTCTTTCACACCCTCCTGAGAATCAATAATGTATTCTTGGGGCAGTATATGAAGCACTTTCTGATCGGCAGGGATAGCAACTGCCTGAGCTGCATCAATGACCCGCTCAATATCGGCTTTCATCACTTCTCCGTCCCGGATTGCGACAATGCCATGAGAATTCATACTTCGGATATGGCTGCCAGCAATGCCGGCATACACCGAATGAATCTGACAGCCGGCCATTAGTTCAGCCTCTTCGATCGCGCGTTGAATAGACTCAACGGTCGACTCAATGTTGACTACAGTGCCTTTCTTGAGACCGCGGGATTTATGACTTCCTATCCCGACAATATCCAAACTGCCATCGGGATTGATGTCGCCCACAATCGCTACCACCTTAGAGGTGCCTATATCGAGGCCTACAATCATATTCTCACCAACCGCTTTATTCATGAGTCAAACTGTCCACTCGACTGCTGACTGCATTTAAAAGGCCTGAGACTGTGACACCTGGCTGCTTCATCTGACAGGCAACTCCACCGAGTCTTCCGCTGCCAGCTTGACCGCAATCCCGTTGTCGTATCTCAGGTCAACTGACGCAAGCTTCTCAAAGTCCATCAAGTCAGGACTTTGATAAAGCTCTATAAATCTCGCCAAACGTTCGATTGTTTTTTCTCGTCCCAGCGTGACTGGTATCGAATCGTTAAGTATCAATGTCCAGTTCCCGCGTTGGCTCAGACTCAAAAAAGTCGCTCTCAGTCCCACTGAGAAAAGTTGCTGACTCACGGCGCGGTACTGTTCCATAACCCGATACTGCTCACCCTCAGAACCAACCAGCAATGGCAATCCAGCAGTACGCTGGCGCCCGGGTGGCTCAAAGATTTCGCCGAATTGATTGATTAATTGCCCGTCACCCCATCGGGCAATCGCAACCTCTTCCTGAATGTCCAAAACCAGCACGTCAGGCCACACTTTCTTCACGGATACGCGCCGGATCCAAGGGTGTTGTTCAAGACTCTGTTTTGCCTCCGAGACATCAAAAGCGAAAAAACTGCTTCCCAGATAACGAGAAATCAAGTTTCTGAGCTCTTCTTCAGTAACAAACCGTTGTGCACTTTCAACCCGCACATTGAAAACGGGGCGACTGAGCGCATGGACCAGATGTTCTTCATTCTGTTGGATTGTGAGTAAAATAACTGCGGTCACGAGACTGGCGAGCATGTAGCGTTTCCTCGCAGCAATTTTCGTATTCAGCGGCTGACCACCGCGATGTACGCTGCCGGGTGACATCTTAATTGAAGTCTGTCTTGACGACCTTTTTGTGGCTTTCAACATTGCAAGAGCTTACCCATTGAGTTTTCCGTCAAGTATGCGCAGGACCAACTCATCAAAATCGATGCCAACCCGAGCGGCAGATTTGGGAACAAAGCTGTGAGAAGTCATTCCTGGCACTGTATTCACCTCCAACAGAAAAAATTCACCGGCCGCGTCTTCCATAAAATCTACTCGTGCAAGCCCGCTGCAG
>JASMER010000260.1 GCA_030752195.1 Gammaproteobacteria bacterium | reverse complement strand
AAATATCAGTAGGGCAGATATGGACCCTATCGCTATCCAATGTGTCCGCCAGATTCGACAACGTTTCACCTGAACGCGCAGCCAGCATGACTGTGGCCCCCTCTGCGAGCAGGCGTCGCGCAGTTGCCTCACCTATGCCACCGGTTGCTCCCGTAATTACAGCTCTTTTATCTTCGAGTCGCTTCATTTCCCTTGGTTACCTCATTGTTTTGATATTCGGCCTAATCCGTATCTTTCTTTTCAGCCCATGCTTTGAGGCGTTCTAAGTAAGGATCGTCATCTGCTGTGCTGAGCATTTCGCCAACGAAGACCTCACCGGTATTGCCGTCAATGGAGATGATATCTCCTCGTTGGATTTTGGCTGTGCCAATTACCACGGCATCTGCTGTGAATTGCATTCCTGCGGCACCTACCACCGCTGGCAGATTCCAGTCTCGCGCGACCACTGCGGCATGACTCATTAGGCCGCCTAGCGATGTGAGTATGCCCGTAGCGACCGCCATGCCATGAACGTCAGCCGGAGAAGTCTCCTGCCGGATGAGCACCACCTCTTTTCCATCCTCCGCGGCCTCAATGGCGTCCTCAGAGGTAAATACGGCAAATCCACTAGCGATACCTGCTGATGCGCCGATGCCAGTGGTTAATGGCTTTCTCTCGCCTGCCAGAATTTTTGTTGAGGAATTTTCGGTCGAAAGAGACTGAGTGATAGTGGCAAGAGCGTCCTTTTTATTCAGTTCAAAACGTTCCGAGTTTGCCAATTCCACCGCAATTCGGGAGGCCGCACGCGCAGTGCGTTTACCGGCTCGCGCTTGCAGTATCCACAGCTTGCCTTGATCCACCGTGAATTCGACATCAACCATATCCTGATAAAAAATTTCTAGCTGCTCGAGGTGGAGCTTGAGTTCCTCATACGCCGAGGGGTGTGTGGCGCCGAACACAGAAATGTCAGAGGTCGCACTGTCGCCTGCGACTACGTCGTCGCCTTGGGCATTACTAATCCAGTCACCGCAAATTTCCTTTTCGCCGGAGTTGGGATCTCGGCTGAATACCACCCCCGTTCCGGAGCCTGCACCCGTGTTGCCGAAGACCATGGCTTGAACCGTTACGGCTGTGCCCAATGATTCGGGGAGGCCTGTTTTTTTTCGGTACGCCTGCGCAGTTGCGCTGCTGCTCGACCGAATGACTGCATGAATACATTCGTTAAGTAAGTAACGAGCGTCACACAATTGCTCACCACCAATCCGCTCACTTACGACAGTTTCCAAGTCTTTTATGTGATCGGCCAGACCCGCTTGTCCTGTGGTTTGAGCGTTGAACATAGGATGGTCGATATTCAATGTAGATTTGCAGAAACCTTCAAGGAAGCGCCGATATGAATCCAGCACAAAAAAATGATCGCCAGTAATGTCTTGCAGCGCTGGTAATGTCAGCGGCGTAGCGCCAACGTTTAGTATTGTTTCCATCATCCCCGGCATGGACACACTGGCCCCCGATCTCACGGCAAGGAGCAGCGGATTCTCGGGGCAGCCTAACTGTTTACCAGTCTCCTTCTCTAATCTGGCGATTGCATTATCCATTGTGGCCGTGAAGTTCTCAGTGACTTGAGACTTGCCTAACATCGCGCAGGTGTTCACTCCAATTGTGAACCCGGGAGGTGTTGGGACTCCTAGCTTTGAGGTCATCGCCCAAAGACTTGCACCTTTGCCGCCAACGACGTCTGAGATTTCAGTAATGGTGCCGGAGTGGGGGTGATCAAAGTGGAAGATCATTTCGCGACTCATTCGAGAATCGTGACGGTTCCGGAACTGCCGTTAACTTCGATGAGCGCCCCGTCTGGTATCAAACTGGTCGCATTTGTCGCAGACGTCACGCACGGCACACCCAGTTCTCTCGCGACGATTACCGCGTGGCTGATAGTCGCGCCAACGTCGACCACGACCGCTGAAACCGCTGAAAATAGCGGAGTCCAAGATGGATCGGTGTGTCGCGCTACCAGCACGTCATTTGGCTGCAGATCTCCGGGCTCCGACGGATCAGTGATCACTCTAGCCCGGCCCTTGTAGGTTCCTGCGCAGCCGGGTTGACCGTTGATGATTTGAGTAGAGGACAGACCTTTTGCGTCTCTTTCAAGCCATTCACCCATCGGTGGGACTATGGAGTCAACAATAAAAGGCGGCTCTAAGTTCGCTAGCTTTTCACTCTCAATTTTTCTTTGGTTGATCACCTCTTGCGCATCTAGCGTGTTGTCAAGAAGTTGCTCCCACTCGCTGACCATCAGCATCGAAAAGTCCTCAGGTGCTTTGAATACCCTCTCAGACGCGTATCGTGCTCCAAGCTCCCACATTGGCATTCGCATTTCGTGGGTCAGCATCGCGCAGTTCGTTCGAGTTCGTTCTCGAGCAGCGAAAAAAGTACCGGCAGCGGTTAAGGCGGCGTTGAACTGTCCGAGTAACTCGGCATCTTCTTGTAGCTGTGACTGGACTTCTGCGATGGCAGCATTTTTGTTTTCGCGACGGCTCGCTAACCTGGCGTCAGGTGATGCACTA
>JASMER010000025.1 GCA_030752195.1 Gammaproteobacteria bacterium | reverse complement strand
ATGAACACCTTGGGACACAGTATAGCCAGCGTCGTCTGTAAGACCAAGCCCTCACTCATTCGGAACGAACCGACAGGCTAGCGGGCTTCTAGAAAATTAATATAGGCCACAACATCGCGAATAGCGGACTCATCGGTCAATGCGCCGACCATGGCAGCCATCTGCTGGCCATACCGATCGTCTTCATGCAGACCCCGGTATCCCGCAACGAAATTACTCAGTTGCGTGACCAGATACCAGTCATTCTGTCCGGCAAGAGCTGGCGCGCCCACAGCCGCATTGCCTTTCGCGTCCAAACCATGACAGGTGGCACAAACACCATACAGCAGCTCACCCGACTGCACATCACCTTCGATCGTGTTTTCTGCAGGTTTGTAGTCCCAGCCGCCGACCCAGGCCACAATATCAGCAATGCTTTCATCCGTCAGCTTGGCCATGGACCGCATCGCGATTCCCGCGGTATCCATTGGGTGATAACCGCGAATACCGGCGCGGAAATTCTCCAGCTGCCGGCGCAAATACCAGTCTTCCATGCCCGCCAGTCTGGGAGCTTCAGTACCTTCATTGCCCCTACCGTCAGTGCCATGACAGGTAGTACAGTAGCGATCATTATAGTGCTCCCGTTCAGCCGCAGCGGTGGTGCAGGGGATCAGCTGGCAGACAGCAACGACGGCCAAAGTTCTGCTGGCCAGACGCCAGATTTTGTGGAACGCGTTGAGAGGAACGAAACTCAGCATCGGAAACTCCTTGGAGGTGACAGCCTTCAGGCCAGCTCGGCACGGACGTGAGCATCCATATGGCTAAGAGCCCATTTGGCAGACATGACCGCACTTTCCTGCCAGGCCGAATGCATACTGATCTGATCGCCAATGAAGTAGTGTCGACCGTTAACCGGTGCCTGAAGCGTGTAATAAAGCGTTTCTTCCTCATCGGTCCAGCCCCGACCGAGGTTACGTGACCACCTGGCCGAGCAACCCAGCATATGATTCATGCGATGCCAGCCAATCGTTACTGGCTTCTCAACCAGCTCGCGGAAATCCGGGTGAATTTTTTCATGGTCTGCAAGGTGGGCTTCGATCCGCTCATCCTGGCTCATCATGGTATGGTACATCCCACCGCCGTAGTCATAGGCGCTTAGCACGATGCCTTTGGCTTTATGGATTCCGTGTGTGGGATACCACAGCTGCCGACTCTTGGTGTTCGACCAAGAAATGCCACCATAGATGTCCAGATCCTCCCAGAAACGCCGCTTGGCCTGAAAGGCGGCCTTGTAGGCTTCCCCACGACGGACGTACTTCATCGCTTTAACGTAATCAGACGGAAAATTGTGGTCTATACCAACCATCAGATGGGTTGGAATACAGTTGAAGCAATAGTCCACTTCAAGGCTGTGTCGGACACCATCCTGATCATAGGCCACATTGACACCTTTGTCCGTGACCTGAACCGAGGTCACCATCGCCCTATACTTCACCTGTTCGCCAACGTTGTTGAGAAAACCGCTGATAATCTTGTCCATCCCTCCCACGGGCTGCATCAGGATAGGTCCGGTGTCGCCCTCATTTGCACCCATCATCTGTCGGCCCAGACGGGATCTAAGTAAATCTCGAAAGGCAATCATGTCTTTCTGTACGCCGTGTTTTAAAACCCCTCCCTCGGCGTAGCCTGCTCGATAGCTGCCTGAGTAAAGATCTTGCTCATTCAAGTCACCAAAGGAGCGAATCATGTTGAGGAGCGTTTCTGCCTCGGACTCGGTAAACGGCGCATTTAGTTCATCGCTGTTCATAGCTTTCGCCATCAGCTCTGCCATGAACCCGCGCATGTTGGTAGTATAGTCAATGTTGCGAATTGGCCTACCACCCAACATGTCGTCGTCCTGTACAAGTGAGGTTTTGTTCTCATTAATGAACACCTCAAGTTCGACATTCAGCTCTTTGCAATAAGCCAAGAGATTGCGGTGAGTGCTGGGAATTCGGGCCGCGCCGGCATTGAAATACATGTGCGGCTCATCATCGAACTCGCAATATTGCCGATTGCCGATTTCATCGATCAAATCTCCATGACGGAGGGTCAGAACGCGGCCGCCACAGCGGTGAGAGGCTTCCAATACCGTACATTCATAGCCCTGCTTGCTCAGTTCATAGGCCGCAGTAAGCCCTGAAATACCGCCACCAAGAATCGCTACTTTGCGCTGTTTACTGCCAAGATTCAGCAGATCCAGGGAAGCTGCAGACGCCGAACTCGGCAACAGATTCAGAGCGGAACCCGCACTAAGTGCGGCCGCCGTTCCACCGGTTGCGGCAAGCAAATTGAGAAATTCCCGCCTGCTGACTGGATTGACCATCGAAAATACTCCTATGCGAGGTCTACGTAGGCCACAGTATACTTGGATTTGCGCCCTGTTGAGCAGCATGAAACGTAGCAGTTTGCCCAGCTGGCAGTCGTGACAATTTGTCGCGTAACTGCATCGGCCCCCGGCTATCCTTGATGACAGATCGACGTCATCATGTCAGGCCGTCACGGCAAAGCTTGTTACTAGTAAGGAGTTCTGCCATGAGCATAGCCGAGTAATTTCCCCGAGCAAATTCGCCAATTGCCCGCGCACGGGGGCAGATTAGATGATTTTAAATGAACGCAGAGTCCTTTGACTTAGTGTTTGGCAGTCATCCGGGCAGCACGGTCATTGAGCCCCAAAGTGCTGAGGGCTACGCCATACCTGCCGAATACCGAGGCGATTTGCGGGCATTCTAGCTTCGCAGTTTGTACCCGGTTTTGAATATCCAGACCACAATACTGAAGCAGATCAGCAGAAACAGCAGCACACTCCCCAGACTGGCCCAGACATTGACGTCAGAAATTTCGTAAAAGCTCCAGCGTAAGCCGCTGACCAGATAGAGTACCGGATTAAACAGAGACACCGTCTGCCAGAAGGACGGCAGCATATCAGTAGAGTAAAAACTGCCACCCAAAAACACCAGCGGTGTGATCACCAGTGTTGGAACCACCGACAGCTTCTCAAAATTATCGGCCCAGATTCCCAGAATAAAACCCAGGAGGCTGAAGGAGATCGCCGTCAGTATCAAAAATGCCAGCATGATGAGCGGATGGGCAATTTGCAGCTCGATAAACAGCGATGCAGTAAGCAGGATAATGAATCCGAGCAGCAGGGCTTTGCTGGCTGCAGCACCCACATAACCGAGGACGATCTCGAAAGTCGACACCGGGGCAGACAAAATCTCGTAGACTGTACCCACAAACTTAGGGAAATAAATTCCGAAAGAGCCGTTGGAAATGCTGTTGGTTAACAGATTCAACATGATCAGGCCCGGCACAATGAACGCCCCATAACTGACGCCACCAACCTCCTGAATTCTTGAGCCGATCGCCGCTCCGAAAACAATGAAGTAGAGTGAAGTGGTAATGACCGGCGCGACGATGCTCTGTATCAGGGTGCGCCGGGTGCGTGACATCTCGAAACGGTAGATCGCTAAAACCCCATAAAAATTCAAGGTTCCACCTCCCGCTCAAACGGCCTTCTGCCGGACCCTTCAACCAGATTGACAAAAATTTCTTCGAGCGAGCTCTGGCTTGTTTGCAGATCCCTGAACGCGATGCCAGCCGATTTGAGGCCATCCAGCAATGCTGTGATGTCTGCGCGCTGCTCATGGGTATCGAAGGTGTAAGTGAGCCTCAGGCCGCTCATAGTCAAATCCAGCGCAAAATCATTCAGGCTTGCGGGAATTTCACGCAGAGGCTCAATCAGATCCATCATGAGCTGCTTTTGTCCCAATTTCCGCATCAGAGTCTGTTTGTCTTCTATTAACACGATCTCACCGTGGTTAATGACACCCACCCGGTCAGCAATCTCCTCAGCCTCTTCGATGTAGTGCGTCGTAAGTATGATAGTTACGCCCGATTCCCTGAGTTCGCGCACGATTTGCCACATATCCTTGCGCAGCGAAACGTCGACACCAGCAGTCGGTTCATCTAAAAATAGAACGGAGGGTTCGTGAGACAAAGCTTTGGCAATCAAGACCCGTCTTTTCATGCCTCCTGACAGAGTGATTATCTTGCTGTCTCTCTTCTCCCAAAGCGAGAGTGAAGTCAACACGCGCTCGATGTGGGCCGGGCTGGGCGGACGGCCAAACAGACCGCGACTGAAAGAAACCGTATTGAATACTGTCTCGAAAGAATCGGTGGTCAGTTCTTGCGGTACCAGCCCAATCAAGGAACGGGTCTTCCGATAATCGTTGACGATATCAAAGCCCGCCACTGTGATCTTTCCGGAGGTAGGTCGGACAATGCCACAGATAGTTGAAATAAGGGTCGTCTTGCCGGCACCGTTGGGCCCGAGCAAGGCCACAATCTCCCCTTTTCCAATTTCCAGCGACACGTTCTTAAGGGCGTTAAAGTCCCCAGAGTAAATTTTGCACAGGTTGGAAATTTTGAGTATGGGTTCGACAACATCATTCATGGGCGCAGCATTATGAGACTTGCCCTGGTGGAATACAACGGCTTCACCGTCCCGTAATTAAGCGGCCCACAGGCCATAGTTTAAGCTATGAAATCCGAACACTTCGCGTGTTGGCCATTACCCTGCACTAACAAGGGAGTGTCTGCTTTGTCCAAGCCATTCATTAAACCTGCGTCTGTTTGCTCGGCCGGTAAAAGGCTTTTTATTGTTAGTGTTATGATTTCTCTGCCCTTTTCTGCCGAGGGAAGCCTGGAACGAAACATTACGCCACCTGAGCAAGAACTCATGTACTAACTGGCCGACCAGGAAACTGAAATGATCAATCTGCTCGAGCGGCGAACCAATATCACCAGCGGTAGCCTCAAAAAAGCCGGCATTACAGAGCTTGCTAAAATCTTCAGCCATGAATTCAGCGCAATGGGTTTTGATATTGATACGCTGCCTGGCGGGCAAATTGACATGCCCAGCTGCCCCGGCAGCGATCACAGCATTGATCTGGCTGACCATGTTCTCTCTTCCAAATCAGGCAATGGCAAACGACTGCTGCTTATGGGTCATCTGAACACCGTTTTCCCTCCCTACAGTCCGTTCCAAAGCTATCGCAGAAGAGGTGACCGGGTGCCCGCTTCCTTGTGTGGCAGGCAAGAAGGGCGGCCTGATGGTAATGCTTCACGCGCTCAAGGCACTGGACGCAAGACAGCTGCTGGAGGACATGGCCGTAGATGATTGATATCTTTCATTCCGAAGGCGAGTCAGAGACAATAACTGCAAGCTTAAGGGCTCCGTTACAAAAATAACAATCGGGGAGGGACGCAGATTGTCAACGACAACTGCCAGAGAAGACCCGCATTTAGACCCAGTATCAGAGAAACATGCGGCCATTCAGAAGGCCTATCAGAAGCCCTCTTACCGATATCTGGTCCTGGGAATCCTGACCACGGTGTACGTCTCGAATTTTGTCGACCGGCAAGTGATCAATGTACTCGCTCAGCCGATCATCGAAGATCTTAACATCTCAGACGGCCAGTTCGGAATGCTCTCGGGTCTGGCATTCGCCTTCATCTACACGACGCTGGCTGTGCCCATTGCCCGTTGGGCGGATATCAGCAACCGGCGCAATATTGTCGCTGCTTCGGTTGCAATCTGGAGCGTGATGACGGCCCTGTGTGGCGCCGCGCAAAGTTTCGCCCAATTGTTTCTGGCTCGCTTCGGGGTCGGGATAGGGGAAGCCGGCGGCTCTCCACCTTCCCATTCCATCGTCTCGGATATTTTCCCTGCCGAGCAGCGAGCTACCGCCCTTTCTATCTATTCGCTTGGCGTCTATGGAGGCATCCTAGTTGGCACAGTGGGCGGCGCCTATCTCGTGCAGTACTTCGACTGGCGCACGGCATTCATAGTGGTGGGCATGCCCGGCATCC
This sequence comes from Gammaproteobacteria bacterium, assembly GCA_030752195.1. Lineage (GTDB taxonomy): Bacteria > Pseudomonadota > Gammaproteobacteria > Pseudomonadales > Pseudohongiellaceae > UBA9145. Next base: position 9,211 of record JASMER010000025.1, on the reverse strand, counting down.
TGCTGGCGCTAGTGGTTCGCTTCGTCGTCAAAGAGCCGCCTCGCGGAATGGCAGAAGCACGCAAAGACGTCGCCCCACCCGGCTTTTTCAAAGTGATGGGTTTTCTGTGGGAACGAAAATCATTTCGCCATCTGTCATTCGCCTGCGCCCTGCACGCCTTTGTCACCTACGGCATGGGAAACTTTATGCCGCTCTTCCTTGGCAGGGTACACGGCATGCCGATTCTTGATGTCGGCTGGTACTATGGCATGATCGCAGGCGCGGGTGGTCTGGCCGGCACCTTCTTCGGTGGATGGGTAACCGACCGGATGAAAAAACGGACCGGCGACAGCACGTGGTATATCTGGATTCCTTTCATTTCTACAGTCGTTGCCGTCCCACTCGCCCTGAATACTTTTCTCCTCATACCGGATGGCTATGTCGCTGTTTATTCCTACCTGCTGCCGGTATTTGCCGGAGGCTGGTATCTTGCCCCCTGCATTGCTGCGACACATTTTCTTGTTGGTATTCGCATGCGCGCGATGGCATCAGCCATCCTGCTGTTTATGCTAAATCTGATCGGGCTCGGGCTGGGCCCGATGATGACAGGATTCATGAGCGACTGGTTAGCGCCCCAGTTTGGTGTTGATGCCCTGCGCTATGCCATGTCCATCACAGTCATGGTTAATTGCTGGTGCGCATTTCATTACTTTACGGCGGCTAAGACTATCAGAGAAGATATCGCGAGAGCCCCTGACTGAGATCACTCGCTCTCAGAGAGCAGCCAGCGCCTGTTCGACCTTGCTGACCCCAATCACCTCAAGGCCTTCGATCAGAGATTTGGGCACATTGGCTTTCGGGACAATAGCGCGCTTGAAGCCGTGCTTAGCAGCCTCTTGCAGACGCTCCTGTCCACCTTGCACAGGCCTGATTTCGCCAGCAAGCCCCACTTCTCCGAAGGCAATCGTCTGGCGATCAATAGACCGGTTTTTGAAGCTGGAGACGATTGCCAGCAGAAGCGCCAGATCCGCACTGGTTTCGCTCACTTTGACACCACCCACTACGTTTACGAAGACATCCTGATCTGCCATGTACAGCCCACCGTGCCGGTGCAGCACGGCCAGCAGCATCGCCATGCGATTCTGCTCTAGGCCCACCGCGACCCGACGGGGATTACCCAGCGGGCTGGCGTCTACCAGTGCCTGAATCTCAACCAACATTGGGCGGGTGCCCTCCCAGAGAACCACCACAAGAGAGCCGGCATTATCTTCCTCTGTTCGAGCCAGAAAGATAGCGGACGGATTCTTAACCTCTTTCATGCCCTGCTCGGTCATGGCGAATACGCCCAGTTCGTTCACAGCACCAAACCGATTTTTCTGACTGCGCAAAATACGATATTTGTTTTCAGTGCCGCCTTCCAGCATTACGAAACAGTCGATCATATGTTCCAGCACTTTCGGACCCGCAAGATTGCCTTCTTTGGTGACGTGCCCTACCAAGAACAAAACTGTGTTGGTTTGTTTGGCATATTGGATCAGGTAAGCGGCGCATTCACGAACCTGACTGACACTGCCGGGCGCGGAAGGCACTTCGCTGCTGTGCATGACCTGGATCGAATCCACTACCAGCAGCGAAGGCTGGTGTTCCTGAGCGGCGTGGCAGATTTGCTCGACGTTGGTTTCAGCCAGAATCTTCAGCGCTTGCTTTGGCAGGTTCAGGCGCTGCGCCCGCATTCCGACTTGCTGCAAGGATTCTTCGCCGGTGACATAAAGCGCAACCTTTTCCAGATCGGCCAGGATGCACATGATTTGCAGCAAGAGGGTGCTTTTACCTGCCCCGGGATTACCTCCCACCAGGATGACTGATCCCGGGACAAGCCCTCCACCGAGGACCCGATCGAGTTCTCCTATGCTTGAACTGAATCTGGGCAGAGCTTCCAGATCGATATCCTCGAGAGTCTGGACGTCAGATTTCTCCCCCGCATAACCCCGCTGTCGAAAATCGGCCTTCGCGGCGGGTGAGCCGGAGCCGCCTAGATTAATCTGAGAGAGTGTGTTCCAGGCTTTGCAGGCCGAGCATTGTCCCTGCCATTGGCCATGTTCTGCGCCACAATCAGTGCAAACAAATGCGATTCTGGTTTTAGCCATTTATGCTTTTAGTCCGCTTGATGCAATTGCAAGACTCTGGATCTCATTCTGTATATGAGAGGCTCACGCGGGAAGTCACTTTGCAGAACAGCTCGTAAGAAATCGTGCCGGCTGCGCTAGCAACCTCATCGGCACACAAATCCTCTCCCCACAAAGTCACTTCATCGTCGATCTGTGCATCATGAATGCCGGTCAGATCCAGTGTTATCATATCCATGGATACGCGACCGATTAGGCGGGTTCTGACCTTTCCGCTGGCAGTGTGGACAAGAATCGGCGTGCCGTTACCGGCGCCGCGCGGATACCCGTCTCCGTAGCCAATAGATACAGTCGCCATCCGCGTATCCCGCTCGCAAAAATAGGTTGCCCCATAACCAATCGCATCGCCCGCTTTCAAATTACGAATGGCAATAATTCTTGATTTTAGTGTCATCACCGGTTGCAGACCGAGTTCCTCTCCCGTCTGATCAGCCATTGGCGAGCTACCGTAGAGCATCACACCAGGACGCACGTAATCGAGATGGGTCTCTGGCCACTGCAAGATACCGGCTGAAGCCGCCATGCTGGTTTCGACTGTCTGCTGACCTTTACTGAGCAACTCACCTTTCGTCTGAGCCAGACGTGATCGCTGATCTTCAGTAAACTGTGCAAATTCTGGCGTATTCGGGGAATCAGCACAGGCAAGATGAGACATCAAGACCAGCTGCGTGCCCGGATAAGCGCGTAATTTCAGGTAGGCATCAATCGCCTGTTGCTGCCCTAGGCCCAAGCGGTTCATGCCGGTGTTGTACTTAACCCACAGCTTCCGACTGCCTTCAAGCGCCTCTTCTGCCAGCACCTGATCGAGAATGGGAAGCTGATAGTCTGCGTGAACAACAGTTTCAATGCGCCTGGCCAGACACTCACGCAACTCTTCACGGGTCATAAAGCCGTTCAGCAACAGTATGGGTAAATCTGGCTCCAGTTCGCGCAGGAGTACCGCTTCAGACATCGTCGCGACCGCAAGCCCGCTGAGCTTGATCTGAGTACTGCTCAGGGCAGCAGCAAGTTCCGCCATACCGTGACCGTAAGCATTGGATTTGATGACCGGATAAATCCCCGAGTTGGGGCTGTGCGTCCGAACCAACGACAGGTTTTTTTTCAGCGCGGCAAGATCTATCGTAGCCCAGGCGCGCCTGCTAATCAGTGTCATGGGGCGAATTTCCGGATCAGGGATTGACAGTCAGCCATGATGAATCAAAGACCATGGGTGTAGCTGTCGTCATAACGCGCTTGCGTATGATTCTCAAACCTAGTGTATTGTCCAAGAAAACTCAGTCTCACTGTGCCGATTGGACCGTTGCGCTGTTTGCCAATGATGACCTCAGCGATGCCTTTATCTGCTGTATCTTCGTTGTAAACTTCATCGCGATAAATAAAAGCAATCACATCAGCATCTTGTTCAATCGCGCCGGATTCACGCAGGTCAGACATGACTGGGCGCTTGTTGGGCCTCTGCTCCAGACCACGATTGAGCTGCGATAGCGCAACCACTGGGCACTGAAATTCTCTGGCGAGCAGTTTCAGAGATCGCGAAATTTCGGAGATTTCATTGACCCGATTTTCCTTGGTGCCCTTGATCTGCATGAGCTGCAAGTAGTCTACGACAATCATGCCCAGTGGCGAGTTGTGTTCACGCACCACACGACGCGCGCGGGAGCGCATCTCCATGGGACTGACCCCGGCACTATCGTCAATGAACAAGGGCCGATCCTTCAGTTTAGTGACGGCATTGTTCAGCTTGCGCCAGTCCTCTTCGCCCAGCTTTCCGGCTCGAAGTTTTACCTGATCGATGCGACCAATAGAAGAGAGCATTCTGAAGATCAGGCTCTCTGCCGGCATCTCAAGGCTGAAAACCAACACCGGCTTGTCACCCGTCAGCACCGCATGTTCGACGAGATTCATGGCGAAAGCAGTTTTCCCCATGGAAGGCCGGCCCGCCACGATGACCAGATCAGACTTCTGCCATCCTGATGTCTTTGCGTCGAGCTCTGTATAACCGCTCGGCAGACCAGTCAGCTCACACCCAGTGCTGGATAGCTCATCAATACGCTCAACAGCGGCGTAAAGCAGGGGATTGACAAATTCAGGGCCAGAATTGTTCGGACGGTCATCTGAGATGTTGAACACCTGCTGCTCCGCGGCATCTACAACCTCACCGGCGGACCTTCCTCCAGTGTTGTATCCCGAATCAGCGATACCATTGGCCACCGTGATAAGGCGCCTCAGAATGGCGCGCTCGCGAATAATGTCGGCATAAGCAAGAATATTGGCGGTGCCCCGTGCGTTGCCAGCAAGCTCACCGAGATAATCGAGGCCTCCGGCAGCATCCAGTTCTCCCAGACTGTTGAGCGCATCCATCAGAGTCACGACATCTATGGGACGATTGGCTTCCGCCTGACTGACCATAACCTGATAAATGAGTTGATGCTCCGTCCGGTAAAAATCCGCAGGCAGCAGCACGTCTGCCACGTTGTCCCATTCAGCGCGGTCCAACATCAGACCTCCAAGGACCGCCTGCTCCGCCTCCACCGAATGCGGCGGGACTTTCAGAGTTGTCAGATTTGACTGCTGACTTGCAGGCGCAATGGAATTGCTGGACTCGAAGGATTCAGACATCTCGCTCGGACCTAGTTAGAAAGGAAAAAAAAACACCAATCTGTTGCTCCAGAATGGTGCTTTATTTATTTTCCGAAAGCAAACCACTTCAGGCGGCCTGCTGCAGCATCAGGATTCAGCTTCGTCAGCCTCTTCACTGCTGTCGTCGTCTGAGCCCTCACGCGCCTCTTTTGCGGCCTCAGAATCTGAATCATCGACCTCTTCGATGATACTGCCATCAGCGGACACGTCAGCTGCCGACTGGAGACCCACCACGTTGACGGTGATCTGTGCAGCCACATCGTGCCCCAGATCGATCGTGAGCTCGGTTATGCCGAGCTCACGGAGCACGCCATGCGGCATCAGGACTTCGGCCTTGGATACATCACTGCCGGCCTGGGCATTGAGAGCATCAGCAATCTCGCGCGTACCGACAGACCCAAACAGTTTGCCCTCGTCACTGGCATTCACTTCGATGATCAGGCTTGCCCCGTCAATCTTCGCGGCACGAGCTTGCGACGCAGCAACCTTTTCATTGTGAGCCGCCAGCAGATCAGCCCTGCGCTCTTCGAATTCCGCCAGGTTTGCCTTGGTCGCCGGAATCGCCTTGCCCTTCGGGAAGAGGAAATTGCGAGCGTAGCCCGCTTTCACGCTGGCGGTATCACCAATTTCTCCCAGTTTGCCGATTTTTTCCAGCAATATTACGTTCATTTCATTTCCCTCATCTTCTAAATGGCTTCACGTACCGCGTTGCAGCCGTGAGCGAATATCAAACCAGCTATCGAGCAGCGCAAGCAGCACGACAAGCTGAACGGCGGTCGGTAGCACCAGCACGATGTAGAAAGTCACCAGCAGCATTACAGGCAACTTTCGCATCGTAACTACCGCGTGAATCAGCGCGATGCCAGCAAACACCAGTGGCATCAAAAAATATAACGTCCAGGCTTCCGGAACAATCGCCCCGGAACCAGAGAGCAGCGCTGCCGCAATTAATCCGAGCGCGACGTGTCGCTCGATCCTCAAACCATGAAACTCCGTGCGAAAACCGCCCGGATTAAAGAGTAGCGCCTGCATCCATCTCGCCATCATCAGCAGCAAGACGGCGAGAAACATGTACACGGCGCCGATCACGCTCAGCATCACACTGCGAACCGCATCAAGCTGCAAATCTTGCGCACTGCCGGCTTGAACGTACAGTTGCAGCTGGGCCATCAACGCATCGATAACCGCTGGCTGCAAACGAAAATACACTTCGACGCTGATCCCGACTGAGATTGCAGCCAACAAAGTGAATTCCCAAGACTCCGTTTCTCTGAGCAACAAGGCGAGACCGGTAATTCCGATCAGCATGATCAGCGGAACCACATCGCCTGCTACTGCCCATGCTCCAACGGGCAGAACGGCCCAGGCGAAAAGAATGCCTACCTCCTGCAGGCCTTTACGCAGCGCTACTAGCCCAATCACAACCGGGTTGAGCAAATTAACCAGCGGAATCAGGCCCAACAGCAGTACCGCTATCATGGCCTGCCTGCGACCGGTCATGACGTATTCAGCAAGACCGCGCATCATGCTTCTGTCTTAGACCTGATGGCTATCCGTGTAGGGAATCAGCGCCAGGTATCTCGCTCTCTTAATTGCTGTTGCCAGCTGTCGCTGGTAGCGCGCTTTAGTGCCCGTAATACGGCTGGGAACGATTTTACCTGTCTCAGACACGTAGGCTTTGAGCGTTTCCAGATCTTTGTAATCGATTTCTTTCGTGCCTTCTGCTGTGAACTTGCAGAACTTACGACGACGGAAATAACGAGCCATAACTTGTTCCTATAAAAACGTTTGAGTGCTTACTCTTCGGTCGGAGTCTCTTCGGCAGCGCCGTCCGTCTCAGCGGGGGCCTCAGGGACTGCTTCCGCAGCCAAAGCCTCTTTCTCACCGGCAGCCGTTTCAGCTGCAGAAGCCGCTTCCTCTTCTTTGCGCTTGTGCTCAATACGCGCCTTGCGCTCTTTGGACTCGCGCTCCTGCTTGAGAATCAGAGATTCCTCAGTCACCGCTTCCTTGCGTTTGATCACCAGATTGCGCAGGACCGCGTCATTGTAGCGAAACAGCGTCGACAATTCTTCGAGCGCCTCACCGCCGCACTCGATGTTCATCATTACATAGTGCGCTTTGTGAATCTTGTTGATTGGATAGGCAAGTTGCCTTCGTCCCCAGTCTTCGATGCGATGGATGTTACCGCCGCTGTCTGCCATCAATTGAGTGTAGCGCTCAATCATCCCGGGCACCTGTTCAGACTGATCAGGGTGCACCAGAAATACCACTTCATAGTGTCTCATAGAGACTCCTTCTGGTTCAGGTCTCCCAACTAACGCCGGCGCGCGTGGTGAGACAAGGAGTGACGTTTGGGCTGAGCGAACAGTGGGTTACACTCAAGCCCGTAAAAAGAGCCGGAATCCTACAGAAACAGGGCTTTGGATGCAAGAAATCCGGTCGAAAAACGAGTTCGGAAGCTGGCCTGTAGCCATAGGTGTCGGATTCGGATCTTTGGCTGCCTCCCCTGGAGCAACGTTGCAGGCCGTGTCACTGCATCTGTGCTGCTACAGTTGTGCATCCGCCTGGCACGTCACGGTTGATTTCGTCGCTGTCGCACGGCCTCAAACAACAACACTCCGGTCGCCACCGAAACATTCAAGCTGCTTATCGCTCCGGCCATCGGAATACTGATTAGAAAATCGCACTTTTCTTTGGTGAGGCGCCGCAGTCCACGGCCTTCAGACCCCATAACCAGAGCAACAGCACCTCGTAAATCTTGTTCATACAAGCCCGATCCGGCGTTGTCGTCCGTACCAACCAGCCACACCCCCTGCTCTTTTAACTGCGTGAGCGCTCGCGAGAGGTTTGAGACCACAAAAAGCTCGACCGTATCGGCTGCGCCGGCGGCCACTCTTCGAACGGTTGCATTGACCCCGACCGCCTTGTCTTTGGGAATGATGACTGCGTTTACCCCTGCTGCATCCGCCGACCGCAGACAGGCACCTAGATTGTGAGGATCAGTGATTCCATCCAGTACCAGTAGTAAAGGTGGCGCCTCAAGCCCCTTAAGCTGTGCCAGGAATTCTTCCCACCCTCCCTGGCTTGGGCTTCGCTCCGCTCTTGCCAGTTCGACCGCAACACCCTGATGCACTTGCGAATACACGCGATAGAGCTCCTTTGCATCCAGCTCGACAAGTTCAATCTCTCTGGCTTTAGCGAGATTGCGCACTGCATTGAGGCGATTGTCTTCGCGATTACGCTTTAGCAAAACGCGTCTGGCGGACTGTGGGTTTTGTTTCAGTAATTCCAAAACGGCGTTGATACCGGAAACCCAGTTACTCTCCGACATAGTCATGCAAGTCAGCCTCAGTGCGATTTCCGTGTGCGGGTTTTCTTGTTAGCAGCATTTCTACTCGCCGTTTTGCCACACTGACCGTAACTGGCTTGCCGCTTCACAGCTCCCTTGGTGGCTGCTTTCTTGCGCGTAGTCGCAGAAGCTGTCCGCTTTTTTGTTTTTTTCTTCTTAGCGGTCGTTGCCGGCTTTTCTGATTTGGTCCGCATTGATTTACCAAATCCACTGCGCTTGTCAGCTGAATCCTTGCTACCGGTTGTGCGTTGTTTACCCTGATCTTTCTTTATCTTCGCCTTTGTCTTAGTTCCGACTTTGCCAGCCTTTAGCGCCTCGCGCAATCGTCCTTTAGAAGGCCTAGATCTTCTGCTGCCAACCATCTGCAGGTCGATCTTTTTTTCTTCCAAATCCACTCTGACAAGGCGAACCGTAACGCTGTCTCCCAGCTGGTAGGTCAGACCAGAGCGCTCACCCTGCAGCAGGTGACGCACCGGATCAAAGTGGTAGTAGTCGTTACTCAACTCGGTGATGTGAACCAAACCCTCTACATAATAGTCACTGAGCTCAATAAACAAGCCAAAACTGGCCACCGAAGTTATCGTGCCGCTAAATTCGTCACCAACACGGTTTTGCATGTACTCGCATTTAAGCCGGTCCGCAACGCTGTAACTGGCAGCATCCGCCTGCCTCTCAGCTGATGAACACAGCTCTCCAAGTCGATCAAGATCGGCAAACTCATAGGGATAGACGTCCGCTCTCGATAAGGTCTTCTGCTCAGGATGGGCCTTCAGCGACACGGATTCCCTGTTGTGTATTAGGAACCGAATCGCTCGATGAACGAGCAAATCAGGATAACGACGTATCGGAGAGGTAAAGTGTGTGTATTTGGAGAAATTCAAACCAAAGTGACCACAATTCTCCGGGCTGTAAACCGCCTGCATCATGGATCTGATCAGCTGAGTCTGCAGTAAATGCCGATCAGGCCGCTCCGCGATCTGCTGGAGAACTGTTTGATAATCACCCGTTGTCGGCTTGTCTCCTCCGCCCAAATAGAGGCCCATTTCACTCAGAAAAT
>JASMER010000259.1 GCA_030752195.1 Gammaproteobacteria bacterium | reverse complement strand
GGAGGACCCTTGATTGCACAGGGCCGAATACCGATCAACGCGAATGAAACTGCGCAAGAGCTCTCCGCGCGGGTACTGATCAAGGAACAGCAACTTTACCCCACAGTCGTCTCATGGTTTGCTAGCGGCAGGTTATACTTGCAGAATGATCAGGCAGTGATGGACGGTGCCAAACTCCCTCGCGAAGGCCTGCAAATCAATTCATGACACACGCCACCTTTGTACTCGTGTTACTCCTGTTGCAAGTTTCGCTCTCAAGCGCGGCCGCCGACACCCTTGGGGAATTTTCAGCCTACTACAGCGCGACGACCAACGGGATTCGTGGCACTGCTGAGCGACATCTGGTCAAACTTAAAGAAAACAATTACCGACTAAACGTTTCTCTCGAGGCCAACCTTGGGGGACTAGAAATTGGCGATCTTGAACAAGCGAGTGAGTTCAGCTTTACGAACGGTCGGATAAAACCGCTAACCTACAGCTACCAGGTGTCCGGCGTCAGCTCAGCCGTCGAAACGGTGGTTTTCGACTGGGATGCCATGCTGGCCCTGAGTGCAAACGAAAAGCAATCATGGTCTGTAGCTATCAATAACAACACGCTGGATGAACTCAGCTACCAACTCGCTTTAGCGCTAGACATCGCGGTCCCAGGTGAAACCATTTACTCCTATGAAACCGTAGATGGCGACGCACTAGATAAATCAAGCTTCCGGGTTTTGGGCGAAGAAATAATCTCAACCCCGCTCGGTGATTTTCGATGCGTCAAGCTGGAGCGACATCGTGAGGCAAGCAGCAGTCGCAACACGACCATCTGGCTTGCTTTGGATTGGTCCAATCTGCTGGCAAGAATCGAGCAAACCAGCGCATTTGGCCTGGACATCACTCTGGAACTCACCAACGCCCTGATAGCAGGCCAGAAAGTGTCCCCCCTGACCGACTGATGGAGCCAGATTCCATCCAGAATCGTTTTAGGACGATTACGGCTTGTCAGGCGAATCCGAATCGAGAACTCCCGAATCGAGCGCCGCCGCACTTCGCTGCATTTGATACTTACGCATCTTCTCCACCAAAGTGGTCCGCCGCATGTGTAAACGGCTGGCTGCACGAGCGACGACACCACCACTGTCGTCGAGTGCCTGACCAATCAGACTTCGCTCAAGATTGGCGAGATACTCTTTAAGATCAAGCCCGTGCATCGGCAATAAGGTGTCGTGCTCGCCCGCAGAGGCGGCGCCAGTTTGGGCAGGACGTCCAGAGCGGCCGTAATCGCCATCGGTATGCGCGGTGAATGTCTTGATTTTCACCGGCAAGTCTTCCACACCCACGATATGGTGGGGGTACAAGATAGCCATGCGTTCGATCAGGTTGGCTAACTCTCTGACATTACCCGGCCAAGGGTATTGCTGCAGGCGACGTATGGCGCCTGAATTGAAGCGCACTGATCCTCTCCCTTCTGACTCCATGACGGAAATCAGTTCGTTGAGCAACAATGGAACGTCCCCTGCGCGGGCTCGCAAAGGCGGCATCTCGATCGGGAAGACATTCAGTCGATAGTACAGATCCTGCCGGAACTCTCCGGATTCAATCATCTGCTCAAGATCTTTATGAGTAGCAGCCAGAATACGAACATCGCTGTGAAGGGTATTGATTCCGCCGACACGCTCAAAACTTTTTTCCTGAAGCACCCGGAGCAGCTTAACTTGCATGCTCAACGGCATATCACCGATCTCATCTAAAAACAGGGTTCCTCCGTCGGCTAATTCGAAACGCCCCGCCCGGGAAGAGACTGCTCCGGTAAAAGCACCCTTTTCATGGCCAAAAAGCTCACTCTCAAGCAATTCTCGCGGAATCGCGCCACAGTTAATCGGAATAAACGGTTTTTCTGCTCGAGAAGAATTGAGATGCAGGTTTCGTGCGACAACCTCTTTGCCGGTACCGGACTCACCCGTAATCAGAACGCTGACTTCTTTTGCTGCAACCTGACCCATCATCCGACGGACTCGCCAAATCTCCGCACTGTTGCCCACGAGTGAGCGGAACATATTGAAGTCCCTAACTTCCTCTAAGTCGCGCAGGCGATTGAAATGCTCATGAAAGAGCTTTGCTTTGTGAATTGCATTCAAAAGAAGTTGATGTGAAAGCTTACTGGGTAAAATTTCCGTAATTTGGCTGCGAATCTCTGCAGCAAAATCTATCGAAGAGCTGAATTCGCCCACCACGATACAGGGGCAACCCGCTTCCCATTCACACAGCGCTTGAACAAGCCGCTTAAGCTGAGAAGCAGAGCTCTCGGCGATGATGGCTGCGCTGAATTGCTGCGAGTGCAGAGCGCATTCATTTGCTTCATGCTGCCAGCTCGAACTGCTGCCGGTAACAACTTTCTCACCTATAAAATTCAGGACCGTTTGAAGATCGTGCCTCTGCTGCACCTCATCACAGATCACCAGAATCGCCGATTCTTGAAATTTGGATTGTTCTGAATTCATGCCTCGTGATACGCCCGATCTAAGCTTCCCTGCTTGATAAATCGAGGGAGGCCATGAGCGAAATATAGCAAATCATTTCTA
>JASMER010000258.1 GCA_030752195.1 Gammaproteobacteria bacterium | reverse complement strand
CAGGCGTTGGAAAATGCGATCACTAATCTGCGTGGTGGTGAAAGCGCGGACAGGGCCGACGCAGAAGATGCCTGGCAGGCGTTGCATAAGTACTGTATTGATCTGACGGAGCGGGCTGAGAATTCTGATTTGGATCCCGTGATCGGTCGTGATGCAGAAATTCGCCGCACGATTCAGGTATTGCAGCGTCGAACAAAAAATAACCCGGTGCTCATAGGAGAGCCGGGAGTGGGCAAAACAGCGATAGCAGAAGGGCTCGCACAGCGCATTGTCAATGGTGAAGTCCCAGAGGCGCTGAAGGATAAAAAAATTCTTGCTCTCGACATGGGTGCGCTGATCGCGGGCGCAAAATTTCGAGGAGAATTTGAGGAGCGACTGAAAGCCGTTCTCAATGAGCTAGCTAAGCAGGAAGGGTCGGTAATTCTTTTCATAGATGAGATGCATACCATGGTCGGGGCAGGCAAGGCAGAAGGTGCAATGGACGCCGGCAATATGCTCAAACCTGCGTTGGCGCGAGGGGAGCTGCACTGTGTCGGCGCAACAACTCTTGATGAGTATCGGAAGTACATCGAGAAGGACGCTGCTTTGGAACGGAGGTTCCAAAAAGTTCTCGTCAGCGAGCCTACCGAGGAAGATGCAATCGCGATCCTGCGAGGGCTTAAGGAGCGCTATGAGGTGCATCATGGCGTCGATATTACGGACTCGGCTATTATCGCCTCCGCTCGCCTGTCGCAGCGGTACATTACAGATCGTCAATTGCCAGACAAGGCGATTGACCTTGTTGACGAGGCGGCCAGTTTAATTAGGATGGAAATTGACTCCAAGCCGGAAGAAATGGATAAGCTTGAAAGGCGTCTGATTCAGCTGAAAATAGAGTGTGAAGCGCTAAAAAATGATGAGGATGCTGCTGCACTTGAGCGCAGGAGCAAGCTCGAATCAGACATTGCCGGGCTGGAAAAGGCATATGCAGATCTGGAAGAGATATGGAAGGCCGAAAAAGCCTCCGTGCAGGGCACTGCGTCGATCAAAGGTAGTCTCGAGCGGGCTAGGCAGGACATGGAAGCAGCTCGTCGATCAGGTGATCTAGCACGGATGTCGGAAATTCAATACGGTGTCATTCCGGGTCTGGAGCAAAAGTTGGAGCTGGCCACCGCTGCTGAGGCGGCCGAGAAGCAGTTGTTGCGCAACAAGGTGACTGAAGAAGAGATTGCTGACGTGGTGTCCCGCTCAACTGGGATTCCAGTAAGCAAGATGCTGCAGAGTGACAGACAAAGATTGCTGGAAATGGAACAGGTCCTACAAAAACGTGTAGTAGGTCAATCAGAAGCTATCTCCGCGGTAGCCAATGCGGTTAGGCGCTCTCGTTCTGGGTTGTCAGATCCCAACCGTCCAAACGGTTCGTTTCTGTTTTTGGGCCCTACCGGGGTCGGTAAAACTGAGCTATGTAAGGCACTCGCTGATTTCTTGTTTGACACTGAGGAAGCCATGGTTCGGGTGGATATGTCTGAATTCATGGAGCAGCACTCAGTTGCCAGGCTAATTGGAGCTCCTCCGGGTTATGTGGGCTATGAAGAGGGAGGATATTTGACTGAAACTGTCAGGCGCCGACCGTATTCAGTCCTGTTGCTGGATGAGGTGGAGAAGGCGCATTCCGACGTATTCAATGTCCTGCTGCAGGTGTTAGATGACGGTCGATTGACAGACGGTCATGGCCGTACAGTGGATTTTCGAAATACAGTCATCGTGATGACTTCAAATCTCGGCTCAGATCGGATTCAGGAAATGATGAATCAGCAAACCGTTGAGGCAGAAACCTATGGCAGGGTAAAGCGCGGTGTCATGGAGGCGGTGGTCAGGTATTTTTCGCCGGAATTCGTCAATCGTATTGATGAAACAGTGGTATTTCATCCACTGCAGAGAGATCAGATTCGCCGCATCGCTGGCATCCAAGTTGCCCTTCTAAACGAGCGGCTGGCGAGCAGCAAGCTGGCTTTACGGGTTAGCGATGACTTGCTTGATCACATTACAGAAGTTGGTTTCGATCCTGTTTACGGTGCTCGCCCGCTGAAGCGTGCTATTCAGAATAGCCTCGAAAATCCTTTAGCTGAGCAAGTCTTGCGGGGGGCATACAGTGCGGGTGACTTCATCGATGTGGATGTCGCCTCTAACGGTGAATTGAAATTTTCGCATTCGCCGAAAGTGGTAGAGCAGGCCGTGGCTTGATCCAGCACTGGATTGCAGTCTGGTTGGTATTCCAGCGGCTTTACCTGTTCGGCAGACACGCTGCAAGAGCTTGACTTTCCAGATAAAAGTGGCAGAATCGCGAACTTTCGGCGTCCATGATGTCAATCTCGTCACTGTTCGTCGCAGTTCGAACTCGCCAAGACCTGGCGACATACGAACTGGTCCCTGGGTGTCGGACAACATCCACCCCTGGTTTCTACTGCGGTTTCGATCACGTAATCGCTGACGAAGCCGACATGTAGCGTATCGGTGTCTTGTGGTAACCGTGTAGGCTCCTGACATCAATTAAATAACTAATAACTAAGACAATCGACCGAGTTGGCG
>JASMER010000257.1 GCA_030752195.1 Gammaproteobacteria bacterium | reverse complement strand
TAAGTCTCAACTTAGTGACTGAAGTTGATCATCAAATCAACCTTTTAAGTCTAACCAAGACACAAGTCATGCTGCGATACCAAAATTTAGCATCAGATGAGTGAAATGGAGTAGGTGGTATACCTGGTGTAACACATCGCGAGTAACCAGTGCGACCTCTTCTCCGAACTTTTGTGTATCCCGCAATCAAGAATTGGCGGAAATGTATTTTTTCTAAGATATTTCGGCGAATTAAGAAGTTCATAACAAACTCTTTCAGGAGGCACTTCCGTGCGCAACCTACAGATTATCGCAGCTGTTTTTTTGTTAATGATTACTGCCAACTCATCCGGCGCTGATGATCATGGAGGTGCTCAGAAGGCACCAAGCTGGATAATGGCTTATCCCGAACATGCCAGAGAGCAAGCTGCAGGTTGGAGCAAAGCCCTTAATTCACCTGGTGCAATACCACCAAAATATCGGCAACTAATCGCCTTAGCGGTTGCCGCTCAGGTTCCCTGCGATTATTGCACATTTATCAGTCGGTCTTTCGCTACCGAACTTTATGGCGCTACCGATGCAGAAATGTCAGAGGCCATCGCACTAGCTGCAAGTATACGTCATTGGAGTACTATATTGGCAGGCAACCAGATAGATGAAGAAAGTTTTCAAGCAGAAGTGCGTAGTATGATAGAAAAAAGCAAGGCACAAAGTGAAGCGAGTAAAACTGAGTAATAGGTTCAATTCCTCGTGGAAAACACTAAGAATATGTAATTTTCAACGTGACGAACCACAAGTTTTCTCAAATCGTTTCGAGCTGCTATGTGATTGTAAAGAGACCACTTTATGGCATAACATAGAGCGGTCTCTAATTAATGAGCTTTTTCGCCACGTTGTTAGCTATTTGTCAAACGGAGTAAACAGATTAGGTCCGGCATCTGCCAGTAAAAGCATTAAGCCTTCACCCTATGACTTCAAATTCTTTTGTCACAGAGAATGCGACGTAAACGCTATTCTGGAGTCAGTTTCACCGCATGATAATTCCAAGACAAAAATGGATAGTTGGTAGACATAGCAACATCCCAAGACTCTCCCGCCATCACCTGCAAAACGCGAATTACACCGGCGTGTGTAACTAGGACCGTATGCTCACACGGCCGCTCCGCAGTTAAAAACCTCGCAATCCGTGCAGAAAATTGGTCGATTGATTCTCCACCAGGAGGAGCTTCCGTCAACCAGTTACTACACCAAGTTCGCCAACGTACGTGGTCAGTTTCGTCAATCTCATCGTAACTTAGACCGTCCCAATCTCCGAAATTCATCTCTCGCAACTGAGGGCTCAACTTCACCGTACATTTCCAAAAATCAGCCAAATCCTCCGCTAAACGCGAGCATCTTAGCAAATCCGAACTTATGATTTGAACAGGCACAAATGGTGCGTTGCCTGAAGCTTGCAACATAGAATCTTCAGGCGGCATAGTGCAAGGACGGTGGGTCTGACCAATGCAAAGCCCTTGACGATTAATAGGAGGATGCCTCAGCGTCCAAATATTCATACCGAGACCATTACAAACAGAATACCCAACTCCGAAAGCTGTTGCAGAGCGCCCATGAAGTCACCTGTGAGTCCACCCGCCCGACGCTGAACGTAAACACCGAACACTACACCTACCACTATCATTGCGACAACACATCCCGTAATAATCATCGGTTCAACACCGACAATAAAACCTGCGCCGGTGAGGATAGCCACCCAGAATACAACGATGACTGCTTGCAAACGACCCGAACGAGCGACGTCACGAGACTTAGATTCGGGGTCTTCGCGACGGACATACGGCTGAATTCCTAACTGGATAACGGGTAGCGCGCGGGATAAAGATTGTCCCAAAATAAATGCCGTCGGCGCCATCTCACCTAGGTCTACTAACAAGCTGATCTTGAGCATCAGTGCCAAAATTAGCGCCAGCGCACCAAAGGCACCGATTCGACTGTCTTTTAAGATGCGAAGTAGATTGTTTCGGTCGTATGCTCCTCCTAGCGCATCTATAGAATCTGACAAACCATCTTCATGAAAACCACCAGTGACCAACACTCCAATCATAACAGCAATTATAGCGCGCGTTGGATCTGAGTAATCATTTAATGCTAGCCATACGATAGTCTGTAGACCACCTAGTAACGCACCTACGAATGGGAACCAGATCGAAATCCACTCCCAAGTCTTAGGGGGATAGGGGAAACCCCCTACGGGTATGCGAGTCAAAAAGGTAAATGATGCTCGTAAAGCATGAAGCCAGACCGGCATTATTGATCTCGTTCTGGAACAGCGGCTTCCTCAAACGTAGCCATTTGGTTGTGTAATGCTACAGCTGCTTCCACCAACGGAAATGTAGCGAGAGCTCCGCTACCTTCACCCAGCCTGAGGCCTGCATCCACTAGAGGTTTTGCACCCAGTGATTCTAAAATACTGGCGTGTCCCAGTTCTGCCGAGCGATGCCCAAACCACATGTGATCACGAATCCGCGGATCATGTTTAACTGCCACAAGAGCCGCGCTGCTGACAATAAAACCATCAACCAATATGGCCATT
>JASMER010000256.1 GCA_030752195.1 Gammaproteobacteria bacterium | reverse complement strand
CACTGATGCTCACAACTGAAGGGGCTGCGCGTGAGATGACTTCGGCGAATCCGGGAGGTGAAGCGTCTATTCGCTCCAGACTCCATGCGGCGAGTTGATTGGACGCTTGCTGTAACTGCTGATTCTGCAAATACACCATTGCTGTCAACAAGCCACAGGCGATGGGCCAACCAAAGAACTTTACTGTCTCGAGAATTTTTTGCATGAACGGCTGGCACTGTTGAGGTTGTTAGCTGTGCTAAGATTACGCAGTGTTCAATATACAGCCATGTAGAGGCGGATTCCAATGACTATGCAGCGTGAGCGGCTTGAGGCAGAATTAAACAAGCTTTTGCAGCCTCGGCGATTTCGAGATTATTGTCCGAATGGACTGCAGGTGGAGGGCGGTATTGAAATTAGCAGACTGGTGACCGGCGTGACTGCGAGTGAAGCTCTGATTGACCGGGCTATTGAGCTTAATGCCGATTGTCTGCTGGTACACCACGGATACTTCTGGCGCGGAGAAAACCAGGCAATCACAGGAATCAGGAGAAATCGCTTGCGCAAATTGTTGCTCAATCATATCAATCTGTTTGCGTATCATCTGCCTTTAGATGTTCACGAGGAGTTCGGCAATAATGCGCAGTTGGGTAATTTACTTGGCTTGGTTACTGAAGAAGTCACGGGTCGTCCGGGTGATGTGGCTATCATGGCAATTGGTCGGCCTGAACAATCAATTAATCTCCGAGACCTTCAAACGAGAGTAGAGGGTGCTCTGACCAGAAAACCAATCGTCGTCGGTGATCCGCTTGCTCAGATTCATCGGGTTGCCTGGTGTACCGGGGCAGCGCAATCCTTCTTTGACCTGGCTATAGAGGCGGGGGTAGATGCCTTCATTACAGGTGAAATTTCAGAGCCGTCTGCACATCTGGCAAGAGAGTCGGGTGTTGCTTTTGTCTCTGCGGGTCATCATGCTACCGAACGTTACGGTGTTAAAGCGGTCGGAGAGTTTCTTGCCCGGGAGTTTGACCTTCAACATCATTTTGTCGACATTGAGAATCCGGCTTAGGCATTGTCGAGTCGCACCAGGATCGGGAGTTGACAGACCTAAACAAAGGATAAATGACGCGCCGTGTTGTGCGACTGCTACTATGACTGGGACTGAACAACTTCATCATTGACCGGGGCACTCTTATCCAGCCCGAAATCTTCTGATAGGGCGCCTATCTGGTCCGGACTTTGTTTGGCAGCATAGTCCCGTGGCGGGGCGAGTGGGCTCGCCTCTTCCGGAGTATGCGTGGTTTCGAAAACGGCGTCAGATTCGGCCGGCAGCAATTTGCTGGCAACCTCACCGGAGCATAAATCCTGCGCGCCGCTTGCGATATGTTGATATACGTCGCGATAGCTTTCCGTCAAATGCTGAACCAGTTCAGCGGTCATACCAAAATGATCGCTCACACTATCACGGTATTCAGAGTTGGTTTCCTTCAGTTTTCGAACCTGCTCTTCCAGGTCTTTTACTTTCGAAGGGCTTACATCTAGGCGGCCTGCAATCAGAAGCCCGATAATTGTGCCCAGCGCAAATGCGCCAATACTTATCAACCAGATCAAAGAGAAGCTCCTGCTTTCGGTCAGCTCCGAACGAAAACAGTATACATGAATTATCGACCATACTCCTGTTCAATATACCGTAAAAAGTGGCGTTACTTTCGCTGGAGCAATTGGAAAAAAGGTTTAGCTCGCCTAGAATGCGCCGGCAGGAGGGGAATGCGCGATCGACTACTGGTTTGCCTCTTGCGAACGGTTATAAACTCAGGAAAGCCATATGACGCCGACAGAACGCTATCAGGCTGACGTCGCCAGCGGAAAGGTTATGCAAGATCCAGAGCAGACCCGGGTGGTCGGACATCTGACTGGTTTGTGTCGTGGATTGCAGGAAAAGGCGAAGGCAGTTAACGGGACTTGGTTGCAACGTCTAATTTACGCAGTGCGTGGAAAAGTAATTGCTCCTGTGCCTGTGCAGGGTATGTATCTCTGGGGCGGGGTCGGACGGGGGAAAACTTATTTGATGGATCTGTTTTTTGCTAGCGTTGAAGATTCGTCAAAACTTAGAACCCACTTCCACCGATTTATGCAGGATATCCACAGCCGTTTGGCGGCTCTTCAAGGTATTACCGACCCGCTAGAGGCTATCGCAGATGAACTTGCCGAGCGAGCAACCCTGATTTGTTTCGATGAATTTTATGTGTCGGACATCGGAGATGCCATGTTACTGGGTGGACTTTTGAAGGCACTTCTTGATCGCGATGTCGTGCTTGTCGCGACTTCGAATGTGCCTCCGCATCAGTTATACGAGGATGGTTTACAACGACAGAAGTTTTTACCGGCAATTGCGGCCATTGAGCATCACTGTGAGGTAGTCAAAGTTGATTCGGCCAAAGATTATCGGTTGGAACGTTTGAGCGCGACTGAACTCTATCTTTTTCCTCTGAGTCAGGCCGTTGAAGAGCAGCTCCGCGCGACCTTTGTTGAACTGGCCAGCGATACGGCGTCAATCAGCGAAAATGGAATGCTTATTTTGCTCGGTCGTGAGTTAAGAACCGTTCTCC
>JASMER010000255.1 GCA_030752195.1 Gammaproteobacteria bacterium | reverse complement strand
CAGTAACATAGACAGTAATCTTACAAATATCGCTGAACTGGGCCCCTGCCTCATCAAGCAATTCACTCACGTTCGACATTGCTTGTTTGACCTGTGCCGAAACATCACCCTTGCCCGTGAATTCACCGTCAAATGTCAAACCAGTCTGACCGCGCAAATAAACTCTATCTCCGGCTCGGATAGCCATACTAAATCGACTTTGAAGGTTTTGCCCATCTTTATACTGAGCAGGCGTTTCAAAAGATCGAATGCGCGTGTGTGGAGTGCCTTTCGACAAAGTCACAGCCATATCTATTTCAAACAGGATCGGGACACGGGCGAAACCGCCAACAATCAATCCTGTTGATACTGGAGCAAACGCGCCAAGATGGTGTCCGATCACTTGATAGATCGCCTCGCGATAAGCACGATCACGAATGTATACGTGTAACTTGGCAACATCATCAAAGGTGCCCCCTGCTTCTTCAAGAAGGGTCGCAGCGTTGCGGATAGCCACATCAGCTTGCTCAGCCGCATCCTCTGGCGTAAAGGTCGAACCATACTGTTTGGACCCATCAAGGGCTGTCCCCGTCTGGCCGCGCAGATAAATTTCATCACCTGTGTTGATCATCATACAGGAACGCCGCGACAGTTTGTTCTGGTCAAACCACTGCGCCGTGTCAAATTCACGAAAGCGTTTGTGATCTCGGGGACCTGAAATGACAGCCTCTATCCCTAGATTGCACATCATACCAGGCAACGCCAACCCCTTGGTCACGATGCCCGTTCCAACCGTGGGCTGGACTGAAAGAAATCGATTGACCGAATTATAAACCGCAGGTCGATAAGCCTTATCCGTGATCCAGGTTGTGACCTTACACACATCAGCGAGCGTCGCCCCAGCCTGGTCAAGCAACGTGGAAACCGAGTCCAGGGCACGCTCTGCCAACTCCGCCGGATCTGTCGTGGCTGGCAACAAACCCCTGACCGGCTGGCCGGTCTGACCACTCATAAAAATGCGATTTCCCGCTTTGACGACTGAAGATGCATCGATGCCGGGTTCAGTTCGGCCTACATGGCCGTCGGCACTATTGAAGGAAAAAATTCTTTCGAGTTTCATACAAAGTTACTTTCAATTACTGAGCTATCCCGAAATCACAGCGTCAACATCAATCTCAACTAAAATTTGAGGCTTGGCAAAGCCATCCACGATCAAACCAGTCCCACACGGGAACACGCCTTTAAGGTGCTTGCCAATTGCTTCATAAACCGGCTTGCGATGGTCGCGGTGTTGTATATATGTGCTCACTTTCACAATGTCCTTGAGACTGGCTCCTGCTTCTTCGAGCAAAACTTGGATGTTTTGCATCGCCTGATCCGCCTGCGCGCCCGGATCGCCTGGTGCTGCAAATTCCCCGTCAAGCGTAGTTCCGGTCTGGCCACGAAGGAAAACCCTGTTGCCAGCACGAACAGACTTGCAGAACTTCATCCCTAGTTGCTGCCCGTCTTTGTATTCATTGTCCGTATGAAACTTTCGGAAACGTTGATGAGGCGTACCGTTCGTTCTGACGATGGCCATGTCGATCTCGAATAATATTTCAGGACGCGCAAAACCGCGCATGATGAGCCCAGTAGAACATGGGTATGTGTCACCAAAGTGCTTGCCGATAGCTTGATAAACGGGCTCTCGGTAGGCCCTGTCAGCTATATAAATGCGAGTTCGACAGACATCGTCAAAACTGGCTCCTGCTTCTTCCAGCAGCTCTTGCGCATTTTGCATCGCCTTATGGGCCTGTTTTCCTGCGTCTTCAGCCGTGTAACCAGTGCCATGCATGGTTTTGCCATCAAATTCCGTTCCAGTCTGACCGCGTAAGTAGATTTCGCCCCCAGTGTCAATCAGCCAAGCAGAGTCACGATTAATTTCGGCTTGCCCATACCAGTCTTTAGAATTCATAAGACGATACTTTTTAACCTCATTTGCCTCCGGGACATAGGCTTCAAGATCGATCTCAACTTTCATATCGGGCATCGCCAAGCCCTTCACAATAAGGCCCGTTCCAACTGTGTGATTACCTCGCAAATGCTTGGAAACAACCTTATAGACAGCGGTTCTATAGGCCGAATCTGTCAAATAGGTGGTCACCATCGTTACGTGATCCAGGCTAGACCCTGCTTCTTCAAGAAGGACTTTGGCGTTTTGCATGGCCTGGTCGGCCTGCGCTGCCGCATCGTTTGGATCAATCATTTTTTGATTGAGATCTAGTCCCGTTTGACCTCGCAGAAAAATCCGGTTCCCAGCTCGAACGGCCATGCACATGTCGTTGTCTAGATGACCACCGGGGTAGACATCGCGGGTATTAAATTTGCGAAACCGAGTAATATTCATGCAAGTATCCTTCGACAATGTGAAACTAGCAAAATGCCAAAATTATTGATTTACAATATAACCCGTTATCCAAATCACTGACCCTGAAAAGGAATTGCCTAACGGCCTGAGATTTCACCAATAAATGAAAAAGTCAATTTTTGACAAAGGTTTAACCTCGATCCTGATTAGTCTTAACGTGATCAATCCTTTTGCCTTTCACATTTTCTTGCCACCGCTTCCAAGCT
>JASMER010000254.1 GCA_030752195.1 Gammaproteobacteria bacterium | reverse complement strand
GTATTGGTCCCTTTCAGAAGTGTGATTTTCGTGATTATGTGCCTGCTTATGTTTTTGGAATGCGACAGGGTGGTTTGCCTGTTTATTGACCCATGATTTAGGCATCGGCTCTGTCTAATGGGGACTCCCAGTGCCTTGTGCCAATGGTGCACAACGCAATAACTAGCCCCGCCGCGATAGTAAACATCGAGATCTGCAGATACAGATTTGGCATTTGCTGGATATTGTCTGGATCAAAATTTCCAGCGACTAGTCCAGCTACAACGCTGCCGATTGAGTAGGTTAGCGTGAACACCCCCATCATCTGGCCGGCGAAACGTTTCGGGGATAACTTGCTCACTGCGCTGAGAGCGACAGGACTCAGGCAGAGTTCGCCCACAGTGTGCAGGAAATAGGTTGCGATAAGCCAGTAGGGCGCAGCCTGCAATCCTGATGCTGCGACCTGAGCGGCGAAGAACATAACGATAAAGCCACTTGCCATAATTATCAGGCCAACTGCACACTTGAGCCCATAGGAGGGCTTTATCATTCGCTTGGTGAGGTTGATCCACAGTGCCGCAAAAAAAGGCGACAGCAGCACAATAAAAAAGGAATTGGCGGATTGGAACCAGGCAGGTGGTATTTCGAAGCTGCTGATGAAGCGATCAGTATAATCTCGCCCAAATAAGTTCAGAGAAGACCCGGCCTGTTCAAAGCCTGCCCAAAAAAAAGTCGAAGCAACGCAAACCAGAAACAAAGCGCCAAGAGACTTTTTTTCAGTATCTGTCAAACCAGCGAACAGAAAAATAGCCGCATAATAGCCGAGAAAAACCATTGTGATGAGCAAAGCAACATATTGAGCCAATGAAACGGGATCGATGGCGACACTGCCGCTCATAATCAGATACGTCAGACCTATGGTCAGCGCTAGGGCAGCAACCAGCGCGAGCTGGGTTCTCTTTATGCCGAGTGAGCTGAGTTTTACGGTCGGGTTTGCGCCGTGACCATGTAACTTGCCGAGCGAGAGGCGGAATTGTATGAGGCCTGCTCCCATGCCGATGGCTGCTGCTCCGAATGCCCAGTGATAGCCGACGTTTACCTGAAGCCAGCCGCACACCAGATAGCCGATGATGGATCCAATATTGATACCCATATAGTACAGCGTATATCCGGAGTCTCTTCGCTCATCGCCGGTCGGATATAGCTGTCCTACTAGCGCGCCGATATTCGGTTTGAGAAGACCTGTGCCGGCTACGACAAATATCAATCCGATAAAAAACGTGCTGTCATGCGGAATCGCGAGCAACAGATGACCGCACATGATAATGATGCCGCCGTACCAGATGGCATTCTGACTACCGATCATGCGGTCAGCAATCCATCCGCCGGGCAATCCCATGAAGTAGACAGCGCCTGTGTAGAGGCCGTATATCGCGGTCGCGGACGCAACAGTAATTCCTAACCCACCTTCCTGAATGCTGAGGGTCATGTAGAGCACCAGTAGCGCTCGCATTCCGTAGTAACTCATTCGCTCCCACATTTCGGAATAGAAGAGCGTAGAGAGGCCGGTAGGGTGGCCAAAGAAAGCTGTGTCATCGCCAGGAGAAGATCGGGTAGCGGTCATAGCTGCGTAACAGTCCTTATCGCGGTGAGATGATGAGTTCTTGCCCCGGATAGATTAGATCATTATTCGTCAGTCCATTCCAACGCAGTAAGTCTGCCGTATCCAGTTTGAAACGGTGCGCGATCTGGCTCAGGGAATCTCCAGGACGGACCCGATAGAGATCGGAACTTGGTGCTGTCAACGGGCGATTAGCTGTCGCGTTTCGAGCGAACTGTAAGTCCAGCGTCTGACCGGGCTGCAACAACGAATTAAGTTCAAGGTCATTGTTTGCGGCAATGTCAGCAGATCGCAGGTCGAACCGCCGCGCAATGCTCCATAAATTATCCCCGCGACGGACTGTGTAAGATTTCGGAATGTCCGGTTGTTGTCTGCGCTCATAAAAAGGGCTTCGATTTCTGAGTGCTTCCAGATTGGGCAAGGCGCTTCCCTGGGGTATCAGCAAGGACTGGCCAGCAATTATTCTGGAACCCTGGAGATGGTTGATGGCCCGAAGTGTTTCGGTGGACGTGCCAAGTTGTTGCGCAATTTCGCTCAGGGTATCGCCTGACTGAATCGCGTAATGCTCCCAGGTGACGAAGCGCTCGGGTTGAAGCTCAGCCAAGCCTTTCTCAAGAAGGGTCCGTCGGTCCCTGGGGACTGCGATCTGCTGCGGAAATTCCGGATGCGTGGCCCATCTCAGATAACCCGGATTAAGTGTTTGAATGCACCCCAATTCGAGGTCAGTTAGAGAAGCGACCTGCTCCAGTTCAATTTGGCGGCCTATATCGACGTAAGAGAGTGGCTCGCTGTCAGACAATTCTGCGAGTTCTATGGAGAAAGCCTCCGGCTTGGCTATTACACTGGCCAGTGCAAGCAGGCGCGGTACATGCGCGCTTGTTTCTGCATTGAGGGGCAGTTTCCAAAAGTCGGCTTCTTCGATTTGGACACCCCCGCGCCGAAGTGCGCGTCTGATGTTCCTACTGCCGGTGTTGTAAGCCGCTAGCGCAATAAGCCAATCCTGA
>JASMER010000253.1:1483-2625 GCA_030752195.1 Gammaproteobacteria bacterium | reverse complement strand
AATCTGGACACCGGGAGTATTACGAACATACTCAATGATATTGAACAGCATCTTCCCTTGATGGAGAGTGAAGGTGATTTGTGCCAGCTGCTCAAAGTGAAAGCTTTTTTCGAGGATGAACTCAAGGTATCGCACAGGCTGCACTAGCGAGCCGCTTTACCCGTGTGCTCCTCGAGATTTTGTTGCACAGGCGCAGTGCTGATGAACCATGCGTCATGTTGTAGATGACGTCTGATGCCTTGCCGGCGTCTTCTTTCTACAAGTTACTTTATCGGTCAAAAGTGCAATCATGCAGCCCCCTGCGGATCGCCCGTATTCCGGGTTCAGGGTTTTTCGCTGAGTTAGCGCCAATTGCCTTTTTATGCGCCGGCTTTGACTATAAGAGGTCGGGGCAAGGTCAGGGATGACTTAGCACCGATCCCGCTTTATTTGGCTTCGGCACTCGCCGGGCCCCATGCCGCTCTCTGTCTGTGCTAGAATTTATCCTTCGGTCCGGCGCATACGTCACGGTTTTTGCAACAGAATTTTCTGACGCTAGACCGTCTCAGAAATTGCAAAAATCTCAATGAGTTTGAAAGCATCTTGGTAAGCACTCAGTCAACGATCCCTACTGGGCCGGATGAGCAAAACGCCGAACTCAATTCGGTGCGCAAGTTTCTGTCTGTATTTCAATACAGTCAGCTTGCGATGAAAATAGTGTGGAGCACAAGCGCGCCGCTGACGTTGGCGATGGCCACTAGTACCCTGCTGTCCGGCGTGTTGCCAGCGGTGATTGCCTCGGTCGGAGGAATGTTTGTGGACGCTGTGTCGCAGGCAATTCAGTCGATCGGTGATGCAGCGGATCTCGCTCGCAGGCAGGTGCTGGTCTACGTATTGCTGGAAGCCGGTCTCGTCATCATCATGACCGGTGCGCAAAGACTGAACGCGGTCTGTCAGTCCATATTGAGAGTTCTCCTGGGCAACAGAATCAATGTGATGATCCTGGAAAAAGCCCTGACTCTCGAACTGGCCCACTTTGAAGATGCTGAGTATTACGACAAACTGGTCCGAGCCCGACGAGAGGCTTCGAGCAGGCCGCTCAGTCTGGTCGTCAAAACGTTCGATCTGATTCGAGACAGCATTGCCCTGGTGACTATTGGCAT
>JASMER010000253.1:0-1473 GCA_030752195.1 Gammaproteobacteria bacterium | reverse complement strand
TCGAGCAGGCCGCTCAGTCTGGTCGTCAAAACGTTCGATCTGATTCGAGACAGCATTGCCCTGGTGACTATTGGCATATGGCTCTTTCAATTCTCTCCTTATGCGGTTTTGTTGCTTGGGTTTGCCGGGATACCCGCTTTTATCGCGGAGGCCAAATTTTCCGGAGAAGCTTTTCGTATCCATCGTCGAAGGTCTGCTGAAAGACGCATGCAGATTTACCTGGAGATGGTGCTGACCCGTGAAGACGGTGTCAAAGAGGTCAAACTGTTGCAGCTGGGTCGACTGTTTCTCAAGCGTTATGTTGATATTTTCCTGAACATCTATAAAGAAGACCGAAATCTGGTTCTCAGGCGCGGCGTCTGGGGATACCTGTTAGGCTTGCTGGCCAGTGGCGCGTTTTACTTTGCTTACGGTTGGGTTGGCTTCGCAGCAATCGCTAGCATCATCACTATTGGACAAATGACCATGTACGTCGCCCAGTTCCGCCTCGGCCAGAATGCGGTAACAAGCAGCCTGACATCAGTCAACGGGATGTATGAAGACAATTTGTATCTGTCCAATCTTACAGAGTATCTGGACCATGAGGTGCCCGAAGCGTCCGGTAACCAGCTAGAAGGGCCATACCCTTCTGACGGCATTCGGTTCAATAATGTCACCTTCTGCTATCCGGGAAGCAACACTCCCGCGCTCTCTCAGATAAATCTTCACATCAAGCCAGGAGACAGTCTAGCGATTGTGGGTGAAAACGGCAGTGGCAAAACGACGTTGATTAAATTGCTGACCAGGCTCTACCAGCCTACAGAGGGCGAGATCCTGCTTGAGGGATTAACTCTAAACGCTTGGGACATTGATGCGCTGCGCAGAAAAATCGGCGTCATTTTTCAGGACTTCGCGCGCTATCAGCTAATCGTGGGCGAGAACATCGGGATTGGCGATGTTGATGAACTCGATCAGGACTCACTTATTGAAGACGCTGCAGAAAAAGGGATGGCCAATATGTTCATCAAGGATCTGCCGGAGGGGTATCAAACGCAATTAGGGACCTGGTTCAAGAATGGAAAGGAGCTCAGCGGAGGCCAGTGGCAAAAAATTGCACTGTCGCGTGCATTCATGCGTAGCAAGGCTGACGTGCTGATTCTGGACGAGCCTACAGCGGCGATTGATGCGCTGGCGGAGGCCGAGATCTTCTCACACTTTCGCGATCTTACTTCGAACAAAATCTCCATCATCATTTCTCACCGCTTTTCTACTGTGCGCATGGCAGATCATATTATTGTTCTTGAGAAAGCCAGAATTCAGGAAGAGGGTAGCCATGAATCGTTACTCGCGAGTAATGGTCAATATGCCATGCTGTTCAAGCTCCAGGCTCAAGGATACCAGTAGCCGACGCGACGAGACCGGATAGGCTCTGATTGAACCTTTGACGACCTGTTTTTTATCGGCGTGATTGCTTCCTTGCTTGGCACGATTCCA
>JASMER010000252.1 GCA_030752195.1 Gammaproteobacteria bacterium | reverse complement strand
GGTGCGTCATGAGCAGGCAGCTACCCATGCGGCTGACGGCTATGCCCGGGCTACCGGGAAACCGGGAGTAGTGCTGGTGACATCGGGGCCGGGCGCGACCAATGCCATTACGGGCATCGCGACGGCTTACATGGACTCAATTCCTATGGTAGTGATCTCTGGGCAGGTGGAAAGCCGGATGATTGGCAGTGATGCTTTTCAAGAAACTGACATGGTAGGTGTATCAAGACCTATCGTGAAACACAGTTTCATGGTGCAAAGTGCGGCTGATATTCCAGAGGTGGTCAAGAAGGCTTTTCATATTGCGTCGACAGGCCGGCCAGGACCTGTTGTCATTGACGTGCCGAAAGATGCGGCAGACCCAAAGCTTAAGATCAACTATGAATATCCGCAAGACATCAAACTTCGGTCCTATCAGGTTCCGTCGAAGGGACATTCTGGTCAGATAAAAAAAGCGGTTGAAGAGTTGCTGGGTGCCAAACGCCCCATGATCTATACCGGTGGTGGGGTCATTCAGGGGGAGGGATGTGAAGCGTTGACGCAGCTTACGCGAAAGCTCGGTTATCCCATTACCAACACCCTAATGGGCCTGGGTGCCTATCCATCTACTGATAAGCAGTTCCTTGGTATGCTTGGTATGCACGGAACCTACGAAGCCAACATGGCGATGCATCACTGTGATGTCCTGCTAGCGGTCGGTGCGCGCTTTGATGATCGGGTGACTAATTCCGATACTAGTAAATTCTGTCCGGACGCGACAATTTTGCACGTGGATATTGACCCTGCCGCCATTTCAAAGACGGTAAGTGCTGACATACCCATCGTTGGTCCTGTTCGGTCCGTGCTGCGGGAGATGCTAGATCAGATAGATAAAAGCGCCCGGTCCGTGGACGCCCAGGCTCTTCAGGCGTGGTGGACGCAGATAGATCAGTGGCGGAACAAAAAATGTCTCGCGGTTGCTCCAGCAGAAGGGGGGATGATTAAACCCCAGCAGGCTATTCAGGCTTTATATGAACTGACCGAGGGTGATGCCTTTATTTCTTCAGATGTTGGTCAGCATCAGATGTTCGCAGCGCAGCATTATGGCTTTGATAAGCCGAGGCGCTGGATAAATTCGGGTGGGCTGGGGACCATGGGTTTCGGTTTCCCCGCTGCGATGGGAGTGCAACTTGCCTTTCCCGACGCTTTGTCCGTCTGCGTGACAGGAGAAGGCAGTTTCATGATGAATCAGCAGGAGTTTGCCACCTGCATGCAGTACGGTTTGCCGATTAAAATCGTGTGTCTGAACAACGAAGCGCTTGGCATGGTTAAGCAGTGGCAAGATATGCAGTATGGCGGGCGATATTCACACAGTACATATTCAGAATCCTTGCCGGATTTCATCAAGCTGGCCGAGGCGTATGGGCACATCGGCATGCGTATCGAGAGAGCTGATGAGCTACACAGCAAAATGAAGGAAGCGCTCGCGATGAAGGACAAGCTGGTATTCATCGATGTTTTGGTTGATCCAGCCGAGCACGTCTATCCAATGGCGATCAAAGGCGGTGCAATGAAGGATATGGTGCTGAGCAAGACGGAGCGTACCTGACATGAGGCACATAATTTCAGTTCTTCTCGAGAACGAACCGGGCGCTCTCTCGCGCGTTGTCGGCTTGTTTTCTCAGCGAAACTATAACATTGATTCGCTCACAGTGGCGCCGACGGAAGATCAGTCGCTTTCTAGACTGACGGTAACGACTAGTGGTGATGACGCTCGGATTGAGCAGATCACCAAGCATCTCAATAAGCTGGTCGATGTGGTTAAGCTTGTTGATCTCACCGAAGGCGCGCACATTGAGCGCGAATTGATGTTGATCAAGGTGAAAGCTTTGGGGGCGCAAAGAGCGGAGATAGCGCGTACGGTTGACATTTTCCGTGGTCAGATCGTAGATCTGACGTCAAGTGCGTTTACCATACAAATTACAGGAGCCGGAGAAAAGCTCGATTCGTTCATTGCGGCGTTGGGCGAGATTGTGGTGCTGGAAGTTGCGCGCACCGGGGTCTCAGGGATCGCACGCGGCGACAAGACCCTGGCGCTTTGATCCGGTGGACACCTATGGTGGAAATAACACCGCCTGTTCGAGGAGTTGGCTGAGCCTAGACAACCTTCTTCATTGCGGTCATGTAGCTGCGCAATTTCTTGCCCACGACTTCAATAGGATGAGAGCGAATTGCATCGTTCACCTTGATTAGTTCGGCGTTATCCACGCCTTCATCGGCTAGCTGCAGGCCTTTCCCTATAACGTCGGTATCGATCTTCTTCATAAATTCTTCTAAAAGCGGGACACATTCATGGGAGAAAAGGTAGCAGCCATATTCTGCTGTGTCGGAAATCACCTTATTCATTTCGTAGAGCTTTTTCCGGCCAATGAGGTTGGCAATCAGCGGAACTTCATGCAGTGATTCGTAGTAGGCTGATTCGGCAATCACGCCACTGTCGGTGAGGCTTTCAAAGGCGAGTTCCACGCCCGCTTTGATCATGGCTGCCATCAGAATTCCATGGTCGTAATATTCCTGTTCGGAAATCTCCATGTCGCCAGCGCTTGATTTTTCGAAACTGGTCTCTGCTGTTGCTGCCCGCCATGCCAGTAGCTTCGCGTCAT
>JASMER010000251.1 GCA_030752195.1 Gammaproteobacteria bacterium | reverse complement strand
CAACGTTATCCCGGTTCAGTCCGCCGTCATCTGGCTGATATCGCGAGTTACCGGCTTCTCCACCCCAACCGTTCCAACTGACCGGACGAGACAACGGCATGTCGGCAGTGCGTGTGGGATGACAGCTGAAGCTACTCAGGGAGGTGGATTCGCGCTTGGCCTGTTGACCCGTAAGGAAAAAGGCGACCTGGCGTTTCTCTTCGCGAGTCAGCGCCATGCCGGCGGTTGCCATAATGCCTGATTCCAGAGATTGCACGATTCGCTCTGGAGGGAAAAGCGCCAGTGCGGACCGCTGTGGCGCTTCCAACAGAGTGCCTTCGTGACACTCAGCGCAGGCAAGGCGGTAATGAGCCTCGCCAGCCTCTCTGTCAGCGGAGTCGGCAGTCTGAGCGCCGGCGGGCAGCGAACCGAGCAGGATGAAAAGTGCAGCTAGGAGCCGGCTGATGCGTGACGCCGATGAACACCGCTGAATGACTGGCATGGCCTTCTCCAAAAAATGAGCGAGAGTCTTAGTGGCTGTATTTAGCAAGAGCAGGCATGATAAAACGAAGCGCAGTAAAAAACATTCTGAAACCTGAACTGCTGTCGGTAATCTCGGACGGGTCGACTGCCCCGTCATGACACGGTGGTATGGAATTCTGTGCGGAAAACGCTCCGATCACGGAAGAGGGCTGTTACACTGCAACCATGCGCAAGACACGTTTTTCTCGCCGGTTCATTCGCTCAACACAGCGGGCCTTTCATCTGACGGGTGCTTTGCTGCTGTTTGCCGGTTCGTCAGTTCATGCGGCGACACCCAAGGCCGTGTTCATCCTGTTAGATGGCATCCCGGCGGATCTGGTGGAGTCCGTTTCCACACCTTTTTTTGATGAAATAGCCAAGGACGGTGGCTATGCGCGCGCTTATGTCGGAGGTCAGGCAGGGGGAGCTAGCGAGAGTCCCACCGTGTCAGCAGTGGGTTACAACAGTCTGCTGACCGGGACGTGGGCAAACAAACACCGGGTCTACAGCAATCAGATCCGTAGCCCCGATTACCGGTACTGGGACATTTTCCGTCTGGTGAAACAGCACAACCCTGTCCTGAACACCGCGCTTTTCTCTACCTGGGAAGATAACCGGACCAAATTGCTCGGGCACGGCCGGCCGGAGGCTGGGGGCGATAAGCTGGATTACTATTTCGACGGTTTTGAAAATGATGAGCAACGGTTTCCCCATGATGAAGTCAGAGAGTACATCAAACAAATCGACGATCTGGTCAGCCGTGAGGCCGCGCGCTATCTCGCCCAGCA
This sequence comes from Gammaproteobacteria bacterium, assembly GCA_030752195.1. Lineage (GTDB taxonomy): Bacteria > Pseudomonadota > Gammaproteobacteria > Pseudomonadales > Pseudohongiellaceae > UBA9145. Next base: position 1,363 of record JASMER010000251.1, on the reverse strand, counting down.
CGGGCCTGATTTGTCTTGGGTTTATCTCGAATTTACGGACGATATTGGCCATCTGTACGGTGACGGAGACGAGATGGCGGCAGCGATTACGCTGATGGACACCAACGTCGGTCGCATCTGGCGCTCGGTGCAGGCTCGACAGCAGGCAGAGGATGAGGACTGGTTAGTGTTAATTACGACCGATCACGGGCGGGATGCGCTGACCGGTAAGAGCCACGGTGGTCAGACAGATCGCGAGCGCACTATCTGGATAGCCACCAACAGCACCGCGCTCAACGAGCACTTCAGGAACCTGCCGGGAATTGTGGATATTCTTCCGTCAATACTCACCCATCTGGAGATTGCTGTGCCGCAGGCGGTGAGCGAGCAATTTGACGGTAAATCATTTATTGATGCGCGACGGCCCCGGGAGCCCTGACTCTGAAAGTAAGAAGTCCCAGAGATCAACTATCTGTCAGATTCAGGCGGTGGACTGGGCGCCTGAGTGTGACGGCGGCGTTCTTGCTCACAGTGCCACTAAACGCTTCTGCTCAGCAAGCACTGGCCGATCTTATCGGAAACGGATCGGTCCTGCTCCAATCTCCCGCCGGAGAGATAGTTTTCAGTCTGAACGCTGATATGCCACTTGTTCCGGCCTCACTTTTGAAAATACCCCTGGCTCAGGCTGCGCTGACTGCCCTGGGAGCGGACTATCGCTTCGAGACGCATTTCTACCAGAATGCACGTGGCGATCTGCTGGTCAGGGGCTTGGGCGATCCTTTTCTGGTGTCAGAGGAGATCGCGCTGATTGCGAAGCGGCTGTCGCAACAGAGACTGAAGCGAATTCGACGTCTGGTGGTAGATGATTCGGCTTTCGCTACAGAGCTTGATCTGCCACTGGAGGCAGGCGCTGATGACCCCTACGCCGCTCGCAACAGCGCGCTGGCTGTCAATTTCAACACCGTCAATCTGGCCTGGGATCCAGAACAGCAGATTATCAGCGGAGAACCACAAACGCCCCTGACTGAAGTAGCCAGATCACTGGGCAGAATCCTTGCACCCGGTCAGCCACAGCGGGTGAATCTGGGCAGTAATCCTGAACTGGGTCTGGCTCATGTTCAGCAGCTGTTTGCCTATTTTCTGAAAGACGCGGGCATCGCGCTTGCTGACGAACGTTTTTACCGAGAACCATTAACAGACGATTGGCAGCTGGTGTACCGTCACCTTAACTCCCGAGCGCTTCGCGACATACTTGTCGGGATGTTGCGCTACTCAAATAACTTCACCGCAAACCAGTTATTCCTGACCCTTGGAGCCCAAGCCAGCGGGTATCCAGCTACCGCGGAGACTTCGCAGGAAGCCTTGCACACACAGCTTGCTCAGC
>JASMER010000250.1 GCA_030752195.1 Gammaproteobacteria bacterium | reverse complement strand
TGCTTGGTGGTCAACTAGTAACAGGCAGAGTGACCTTTCTCGCCGCCTCAGCAGATCCGGTGTCCCGCAGCTATCGCATCGAAATTGAAGTGCACGGTGCCGGGGAACAGATTCGCGAAGGGATTACCACTGAAATTCTGGTGAAAGCTGACGAAGTGATTGCTCATCGAATCCCGTCCTCCGCCCTGACTCTCGATGACAATGGCAACATCGGCGTCAAAGTGGTGGAACGCAATAACACGGTCGCTTTTTACAACGTCTCCATCGTGGGTGACGACACAAATCAGCTTAATCCTGGGATCTGGGTTACCGGGCTTCAGGGTGACATTACACTGGTGACAGTTGGCCAGGAAATTGTTTTTCCCGGCCAGACCGTTGCTGCCAATTTTGATTGGGATCTCTAAGGTAGTCCCGCTCCGGATACATCTATGAATTACCTTGATACTGCGGTTTCCCGATCCAGGACCACCCTCTCGGTTTTTGTTGCGGTTATGTTGACAGGCTTTGCCTCTTATCTGTCGATCCCAGTTGAACTGAATCCGGATGTTGATGTACCGATTATCGTGACCACGATTATCCACGAAGGCATTTCCCCGGAGGATGCCGAGCGCTTGCTGTCTAAGCCGGCTGAGCTTGAACTGAAAACACTGGACGGGATCACTCAGATCAGCTCTTTCTCAAGTGAAAACGCTGCGACGGTGATCACCGAATTTGACATCGACTTCGAGTCCTCGACGGCCCTTGCTGATGTGCGAGAAGCCATCAACCGAGCCAAGGCCAGATTTCCGCAAAACACCGAAGAGCCTTTGATCACAGAAGTCTCTGCTGCGGAATTGCCAATTGTCCAGATCGCGATTGGCGGCGAGAGCGTTCCGGAAAGAACACTACTCCGCATTGCCGAAGAACTGCAGCGCGAGATCGAAATCCTGCCACAAGTCCTCGAGGCGACGATGGTCGGTAACCGGCAAGAACTGCTGGAAGCAGTGATTGACCCAGCCAAACTGGAAACTTACGGCATCCCGAACTCCGCCATCATTCAGACGGTGACCAGCAACAACCGTCTGATTCCTGCGGGCCAGGTTGACACCGGCCAAGGGAGTTTTTCAGTCAAGGTCCCCGGCCTGATTGAAAACGCAGATGACCTGTTTGATCTGCCACTCGCATCAAGCGCAGATGGTGTACTAACAGTATCCGACATTGCCGACGTCAGACGGACGTTCAAGGATGCCACCCGATATGCCTACGCTAACGGCTCTTCATCGATATCGCTCAATGTGATGAAGCGAAACGGCGCCAATTTGGTTGAAGCTATGGCCGAAGTCGATCAGGTCGTCGCTAACATTCGCCCATCCCTACCCCCTGCCGTCTCTGTGTCTTACATCAACAATACCGCGCCCCTCGTTATCGAACAAAACATGGGCCTGCAGGGTAATATGGCCACCGCCATGGTACTGGTGCTGATCGTCGTCATTGCTTCCGTGGGTATTCGCTCGGGCCTTCTTGTGACCCTGGCTGTCCCTTTTTCTTTCTTTTTTGCTTTTATCATCATCAGCCTGCTCGGCTTTACTTACAACTTCATGGTGATTTTCGGACTGTTACTAGGCCTTGGCATGCTTATCGATGGCGCGATTGTGATGGTGGAGTACGCAGACCGCAAGATGGCCGAAGGTAATGACAGCCTCGCTGCCTATCGTCTAGCTGTGAATCGCATGTTCTGGCCCATACTGGCGTCAACCGCCACCACCTTGGCCGCGTTTCTCCCAATCATGTTCTGGCCCGGTGTTGCAGGACAGTTCATGAGTTACCTGCCGATCACGGTATTTGCGGTACTGATCGGCTCGCTGTTTTATGCCCTACTCTTCGCGCCGACAATCGGAGCCCTGATGGGCCGCTTCGGCGCCATCGGTAGGGACGATGCCAGTCCATCGCGCAACCCGAAGTCCGGCAAAACAGAAAATACTCACGGCATCACCGCTATATACGCGCGAATTCTGGACCTAGCCGTCCGCATGCCGGTTGCCGTGTTCGTCCTCAGCATTCTCATGCTGATCACCATAGTTACTGCCTATGGTCGTTATGGCAAGGGCGTTGAATTCTTCACCGGCGTTGAACCGAGCCAGACTCAGGTTCAGGTCTTTGCCCGCGGCAATTTTTCGCCTTCTGAGGTGCGCGATCTCATGCTCGATGTAGAGAGCCGTATTCGTCGCGTGGGCCACATCAAAGGCATAGTGACGCAGTCCGGTGCCGGTGCACAGATGGGTGGCGATCAGCAGACCGCACCTGATCTGATTGGCAGTATTTTCGTGGAAATGACTGACCGGCGGGTACGCCCTGAGATCGATGGCTTTGAAGTCGAGAATCGCTATCGTGAAGCCATTTCCAACATGCCGGGCGTCAGAGCGGAAGTGGTTACCGTTGAGAACGGCCCACCCGTTGGCAAAGAAATTCAAATTGAACTGTCAGGCGATGATCTCGATCTTCTGTTCACTGAAGCCACTCGGATCCGAAATTTTATGGAGTCAGAACTGGGCGACCAGCTAATCGACATTGACGATACGGCACCCATCCCCGGCATCGAATGGGAATTCATTGTGGACCGAGCTCAGGCCGCCATGTTGGGCGCCAACATGGCTGAAATTGGCACAGCGATCCAGTTGATG
>JASMER010000024.1 GCA_030752195.1 Gammaproteobacteria bacterium | reverse complement strand
AGGCATGGCGACATATCGACTCACAGCTCACTGATCAGAATCTATGTAGGCTAGCCTATTTCGAACCGACCCGGTAGCTGCCGTCGTTACGGTCTTTAACCTTCTGGCTGAGACCTTTGCTGCTGTCATGGCGCTAGAGGACGCCAGTGGAGTACAGCTGGCCGGCACCCTGAAAACGCTAGATATCTGCGGAGCACCAATGAAGTCGGAGCAGACTAGTCGGATGGCCGGATCTCGAACTCCAGCTGCTCAAATGCCAACCAAACGTCTTGGTTCAGAAGTACCTCCCCGACTGGAACGGCAACAGCATACAGCTGATAGACTCCAGCCGGCACACTGCTGTCAAGCACAGTATCAACCAGTCTCACACTGAACCCTTCGCCTAAATCAACATTCTCCGCCAGAGGCACCAGTTCACCGGGCAACAGCGCGTTTTCAGGAGAAGCGAATGACGCCAGTGCGCCGTCGGGCAGCGCAACCAAGACATAAAAATCGACAGACTGACTGCCCGCACTGTGCACACTCAAAGACAATTGGTCTCCCGGTTGAAATTCCTGCTGATTCAGTACCAGTTCGGCGATAGCGACAGCCCCGAGTGCAGCGGGCTTTTCACAAATATCCAATCCACCCTCAGGCGCTGCCTCAATACTGTTCAGGAAAGCCAGCAAATCGGTCAATTCCGCAGCAGTCAGATTGGCGGTCTTTCCGTGCAAGTCGCTGGCATTCATAGCCGAAAACATGACTTCCAGAGATTTCGCCGACCCGTCATGGAAATAGGGTGCAGTTCGATTGATACCACGGAGTGAGGGCGTATCGAACAGCTTGCCTTTGCGCTCAAGGGGACCTGTACCGGTACCCACGTCATGCCGGAGCCCATCGGTGTAAGTCGGCGGAATATGGCACTGGGCACAGCCGACTGTCTCAGAGCTGAACAACATCTGACCTCGCAACGCAGACACTGACATTGACGTACTTGCCTGCTCGAACTGCAGGCTCGCCAGATACAACACCAGATCATCAAGATCCTGAGAGCGCCCCCGATTCGAAGGCGCCTGATCACAGGCCGGCTCACAGTTACTGGGGCCGGAAGTTAGTCCCGTCCCGGCCTGAGTAACGCGTACGGCGAGTTCAACGTCATGCAACTCGTCAAGATCACCACTCCAGTGAAACGGCGGCGTGTCTGCTACTCCCAGCAAACTTGGCGAATTTCGGGGGCCATCTGCAAAAAACCAGGTTCGACCATCGTGTTCACCATCAAAATGACAGGTTGCACAGGCAATCCAATTATCCCGGGCGAGTTCTGGCCGACTGGAATCATTGAAGATCCGCTTGCCGTTCAGCAAGGGCTGAGCCAATGGGATGTCGGTGTTTTGCACTTCGTCGGTGACTTGCAGCGTCTCGGCGTCAATAACAGAGAGCGTACCGGACAGGGTATTGTTGACGAAAATCCGGTTGCTGGCCGGATCAAAGGCCAGCCCTCTTGGGTTCGCCCCAACTTCAAGGTTCGCCAAGCCTCGAGAAGTCGCCAGATCGATGACTGTTACGTCATTGCTCGCGCTATTGGCGACGAACAATTTGTCGCTGGAGTCCATCACTGCATCAAGTGGTATGCCAACCGGCTGATCGACGACATCAAGGGCGATTCGATTGGCCCGCATTTCAGTCCTGCTCAACAAGTCCAGAGAAGTCACCACCGGAAAGACGGTGGTATCAAAAAGCAATGACTGGTTAGCGCTGTTGGAAAATGTTTGCGGCAGATACGCCCTTTGGCGGTCGTGATCCAGGATCAGAGACTGAGAGATATTTGCGCTGGAATTAACGCTAATCCTACCTGTTACCAACATTCGTTGAGTATCAATAACACTCACGTCGCCGGTAAAAAAATGCGTCACGTAGAGCAGCCCGGACTGGGCGTCCAGGCGAAGTCCTCTGGGATCAGGATCAACATCGATTGTGAGAAGCGTTAGAAAACTCGACCGATGGATGACCGACACAGAATCCGATTTCTGATTGGCCACATAGATATAGTTGGTGTCACTGGCTACGCCGAAGGGCGCGGCGCCGACTTCCACACATCCCGCCAGCGAATCCGTTTCCAGAGCTATGACCTCCAGCGTGTTGGACTGCCTGCTTGTGACAAAAGCCGTTCTACTGTTGCTGTCTATGGTAATTGCCTGTGGAATCCCCTGGATGGAAACTTCCGCGCGCTTGCGGATTCCACTCCGGACATCGAATACGGAAACGGAGTGCGAGTCCGGGTTCACGGCAAGCAACTCAGCAGTGATATCCGACAGCGCCAGAGAGCCACTTTGAGCCATAGCAACGCTTCGGTGCAGAAACAGCACCGTGAGCATAAACGACACTCGGGCCGAGACTCCGAGAAACGCGCCAAAAATCCTGGACTGGCCGCCAGACAGCTCGAACAAAAACATTACCGCTTGATTCTGTCGAAAGAGGACTACTAGACTACGGCCATTTTAGAGCATAAGTCCGGAAAGAATAAAACACTGTTTTGAGTGAATCGGGGTATTCCTTCGGTGCGGACAGCACAAGGGGGCGATCCAAGCAATTTGCCGTCATTCTGCCCGTCCAACAGTTCCTCATCTCCCCTGCACCTCGCCAGCTACAGCAATAATTGGTTATTATGTCGAAGAACGCGTCAATCAGCCTCACTCTAGATGGACGCAAACATCGTTGAATAAAAACATCCACGATCGCACGGGATAGCTGCAGGAGGCACTGTGATATGAGTCTCGACATTGAATTCCACTATGATTTCGGGAGCCCGAATACCTATTTTTGTCACCGCCTGATTCCGGGTATCGAAGAACGCACAGGCGCACAAATCACTTATTGCCCAGTGCTGCTTGGCGGTATCTTCAAGGCCACCAACAATCGCCCCCCCATGGAGCAGTTTGCAGAAGTCAAGAACAAGAAAGAATATCAGGCAGTAGAAATGGAGCGCTTCATTGCGCGCCATCAATTCTCAGACTACCGGTTCAATCCGCATTTTCCAGTCAATACCATTCATCTGATGCGGGGCGCCGTATTTGCCAGCCATCAGGACTGCTATATGCGCTATATTGAGGCCATGTATCAGTGTATGTGGGAACAGGGCAAAAATATGGCGGATCCGGAAGTGATAGCCGAAGCCTTGCGCGAGCATGGCCTGCCCGCCGATGACATTGTCGCGGCGGTGCAAAACCCCGAGATCAAACAGGAGCTCATAGACAACACCAGCCGCTCGGTAGAGCGTGGCGCCTTTGGCTCGCCGACTTTCTTTGTCGGGGATGAGATGTTTTTCGGCAAAGATCGGCTACTTGAACTCGAAGAGGAAATCGTCAGCCAGATGCGCTAGAAGGCTTACTCTGCCCGGTCGAAGTACCTCACCAGTTCGATTGGCTCGCGAAATGAATCTGGCTGGATTGTCATTTCGATGCGCAGTCGATTGCCGCTAGACTCAAGGGTATAGGTTTCAATGGTAAACCCGCCGTCTCTTGGTCGCCCTTCCACCACCAGCGAATTGTCTTCGAACAGGCCCGTGGAGAAATCGGTACCGCCTTCACTGTAGAAACCGGTTGCCGACGCGCGGCGGCGGCGGCCATCTGAGTGAAATACCCGCTGGAAATTGTCTTCATAGGTGAACCGAAGCTCAGGTTCATTCACCTCAATTGTCAGGACATCATCATAAGAGATGCGGTCATAAAGCTCATGCTCCGGCGGACCTCCACGATAAAAGTCTTCCTGACGATTAAAGAACCCGCGGCTACCCTTGCCGCCACCTGCTTCAATTGCCTCTTCCACCTGATCGTCTGTGTTGTCGCTAAGCTCATCGTTGATCACCCAACGACCTGAAAGATCCATCCGTATTTCCGGTGCCTGCGCTGAAGCAGGGGCTGCCGAAAAAGCAATGAGCAGGCTGGCGAACAGCGCTTTCAACAGGAATTTTGTAGGCATGACAACGCGGCAAAACAGGGCTATATCCGTTCATTCAATCCGCTTTGACGTCAAAGTTCAAGTCTGGGGTTTCAGCGTGCATCCGTCTGTTTCACAGGCAAAGCAAAGAAAACACTGCAATCACCGACCAGACGCCGGGCCGCGAGAATCAGCAGCACGAACAGCAAAAGGTAGTAAACCGGAAAAGCGGCCAGCGCATCCAAAAAAATCTGCTCAGTGAGCACTTGCCCGTCGACTTGCGCATCCTGGCGATACCGCAGCATTGCCACCAGTGTGGTGTAGAGCAAGCTTGCTGTCCCTAAACCGAGATTCAGCGCTAACCCCTTAAAGCTGAGTACGGTAGCGCGTATCTGTGAGTCAGCCTCTCGGTTCAGATAGTAGCTGGCCTGAAACTGCACCATACCCATAATGGCAAATGCCCCGATGGCGAAGAAGACACCCACGTACGGCACGGCATAACTGATGCCAATCAGCCCTGCCATGAGTACTACAGACAAGAACAGGAAATTGAAAAAAGGAGAGCGCTTGCTGACCAGAATCCGTGAAATACGCGCATTCAGGATGCCGATCAATGACATCCCAGCGCCGATAAAACCAAACCAAGAAACCGGAATGTCAATCAACCGGTAGTATTCGCTGGCCAAAACCACAAACTGGCGGGCCACAGAATCCAGCGTCAGGGCCGCCAGAATGACGAACAGCACGAAGCGATGGTTCACTGTCCAGCTGGCAACGCGAGAAATCTGGCGAAAGGGTTCCAGAAGAGAGCCCTTCGACGAAGCCTTTTCCCGAACCTCATCCGTTGCAAGGTCATGAAAACCGAGCGCTGTGAACAGCACCAGACAAGCGGTAACCAGCGTCAGCATCACCGGCAAACGGACAATTACGGAGTCTTCAAGCATCCAACCCGCATTCAGCAAGGCCAGACAGCTGTTAACGACAGACGGATCATAGGCGAACGCGCCCAGGATCATTGTGGTGAAAAAGCCGATAGACACAACCCATGTCGTCCGCTCCAGAACTTTAGGCCATTCAGCCTCCCGCCCCAGAGATTTGAGTGAATCGTAGGCCAGCGCTTCGTCAGCACCGCTGGCAGCCGCTTCCGACAAACCGGAACAGATTCTGTTGAGCAGGAACACGAGAAACAGTAGCGGAGAAGCACCCAGTGGCACAAAGACAAGCAGCGCCATCTCCAGCACCATTAGCAGTGCTGCAAATACCAGCAATCGCTTATGACCGAGGATATCGGCCAGAGCTCCTGATGGCACTTCAGCGACCACGATACTCAACGCCCAAACCAGATTCAGCAGCGCAAACTGCTCCAGGGTCACGCCATAATCGAGAAACAGCACCGTGAAAACCGGGTAGTAGAAACGGGCTGTATAGAACAGGCGAAAAGCAGTGAAACGTCGGACGTTCCCTTCAAGCCGTGCAGTGCTATCTGAATCCAGATTCATCAACCGGAGTTATCACACTAATCGCAATGCCGTCACTTGATATTCCGGCGACGCCAGTCAGCAATCGCCCTGCCGATTTCATCGGGTGAATCCTCCTGCAGAAAGTGATTCCCCGTAACGGTGACTTCTTCCTGATTCGGCCAGCTTCGACAAAATTCTCTCTGCTGGCCGATCAGAATCGCCCCGGGATCAGCGTTTACGAACAGTTTGGGGACCTGCGACTCAGCCAGCCAGTCCGCATAATCGCTGACAATCGAATGCACCACGGCTGGCTCACCCTCAATCGGAATTTGTCTGGGCCAGGTAAGGGTAGGCCTTCGCCCCTCGCCGCGCTCAGCGAAAGGCCGGCGATAGACCGTCATCTCCTCATCATTAAGACTTCTTAAAACAGAGCCGGGTAGCACTCTTTCAACAAACACGTTCTTTTCCAGAATCATCTCCTCACCGGCAGGAGACCGGAGTCCCTGAAAGACCCCGCGCGCGGCCTCGGGCCATTCTTCCCAGGTGACCGGCCGGACAATACCTTCCATGTAAGCAATACCCGCAACCGCATCACGGTGCCGATTTGACCAGTCAAAGCCGAGAGCCGAACCCCAGTCATGAATGACCCAGGTTACACTCTGGCTGACGCCCAATGCCTCAAGCGCAGCATCGAGATAGTGTCTGTGCTCCTCAAAGGTATAACGCTCCGGACCTGACGCTTCCAGTTTGTCTGAATCACCCATGCCAATCAGGTCAATCGCAATGCAGCGACCCTGATCCTGTAAATGTGGCATCACATTGCGCCACAGGTAAGAGGAAGTGGGATTACCATGCTGAAAAACAATCGGATCACCTTCACCCATTTCCACGTAAGCCATGGTTTTGCCATGCACTGAGATGTATTTTTTCCGCCACTCGCGGTTCTGATTCATATGTAGCCTCTGCTGAACAATGATCTGACAGACGGTAAAACTAACGCGTTTGACGAGAAAAGAATACCGGACAAGACTGATCCCACGAATTGAATCCCCCACCGCTCTTCATATATTCTGCGAGTTCGCGCCGCAGCGCATCAGAATAATACTGATGGGAGAAAACCGAATGACCATGCAAAACACGCCTCTGTTGATGTCTCGAATACTTGGCCGGGGTGCGGAACTTGATCCGGAAGTCGAAGTCGTGACGGCTCAGGCAAACGGCACCCATCGCCAGACGCTGAAGCAGACCTGGGACCGGGCCCAGAAGGTGGCCAATGCGCTGAAGTCGCGCGGCATCGAAACTGGCGACCGGATAGGCAGCTTCATGTGGAACAACTACCGTCACCTGGAGCTTTATCAGGGCGTGCCAAGTATGGGCTGCGTCCTCCACACCCTGAATATCCGTCTGTCCCCTACTGATCTGGAATACATCATTAATCATGCTGGAGATCGCGTTATTTTTGCTGATGAAGATCTACTGCCGCTGCTGGAACCGCTATGGGGGAAAATTCCCTGTGTCGAGCTGCTGGTAATTTGTCGTCACGGCGAGGGCGGAGAAAGCAGTTTTGCCAACCAGATTGATTACGAAGATCTCATCGCCGACCACCCGGCCGCCTATGACTGGCCTGATATCCCGGAAACGGCACCAATGGGTTTATGCTACACCTCAGGTACCACCGGCAACCCCAAAGGCGTGATGTACACCAACCGGTCGACCTATCTGCACACCCTCACCGAATCGCTGACGGATTCCATGGGTTTGTCTGCACTCGATTCTCTGCTAGGTATCGTTCCGATGTTTCATGCCATGGGCTGGGGCTTGCCCTTTGCCGCATCTATGCTGGGCACCAAACAGGTCTACCCCCACCGATTCATGACGCCGGATTCCTTCCTCAGTCTGATGCAGCAGGAACAGGTCACGATCTCGGCGGGCGTACCTACGATCTGGCAGGGGGTACGGGCCACACTGGAAGCCAACCCAGACAAGTTCGATCTCTCAAAATTGCAGCGCCTTACCTGTGGCGGCTCTGCCCCGCCCGTCGAAATGATGCGCTGGTACTGGGAAACATTTGGCGTGGAAATGATTCAGGGCTGGGGCATGACCGAGACCAACCCTCTCGGCACACTCTCGCGGAAAGTCTCAAAGCGATCCCAGATCGCATTATCCGAAGATCAGCAGTTCGAGAATATTGCCAAGGCTGGTCTCGCCATGCCGGGACTGGAAATTGAAATTTTCGATGAGCACTGGAATGCCCTGCCGCATGATTGCAAAGCGGTGGGCGAACTTTGCATCCGTGGCCCCTGGATTGCATCCGAGTACTACAACGATCCGCAGCCCGAAAAGTTTCACAATGGCTGGCTGGTCACCGGAGATGTTGCAAAAATTGATGCCGATCAATACATCATCATCTGTGACCGCTCCAAGGACATGATCAAATCCGGCGGAGAGTGGATCTCCTCCGTTGATCTCGAAAATCACATTGTTGCGATGCCAGAGATTGCTCAGGCGGCTGTGGTTGCCCAACCGCATCCCAAGTGGGACGAACGCCCAGTAGCGATGGTCATCATGGCCGCCGGCGAAACATTGGATCAAGCGGCAGTCATTGAGCACTGCAGCCAGATATTCGCTAAGTGGCAGCTGCCAGATGAGGTGATTGCAGTGGAAAGCCTGCCGCTAGGCCCGACCGGCAAGATCGAAAAAAAGACCATCAGAGCCAACCTGGAAAAAGAAGGCTACCAGCTTCCGGATCTACGCTGAGATCATCACTACGTCTGTGCATATCGGAAAAAAGGGAGTCTGCGACTCCCTTTTCTGTATCATGCTTCAACGTCCCGGATCTGTCGGCGCGTAATCGACGCCTTCCGCATCTGCGGTGCGCGCCCCGGCCAGGATACCGGGAAGCGCATAGTTGCCTTCATGACAGGCATATTCGAAAACCTGATCTGCGGTCCGGTTCATTGGCAACTCCCCGCTCCAGGCCTGCGTATAGTTTTCCGGATCGTCCACGGTGAACTGGTAGTGGATGACATCATCGGCAACTCGGGTGAATTGCTCCGTCACTTTCATTTGCTGCGACCCGTAAAACCGGTGCTCTAAGGAAGAACGAAGACTTTGCTGCGGATGAAAATTGGTGGTTTCGACAATCAGACTGTCTCCTTCGTAATAGCCAACAGAATCGCCCATCCAGGGATATTGGCTATTGGCCGGAAACTTAGCGTTCAGTCTGATGACACGAGCATCATGGTTCATCTCTGCCATCAGCAGAACATGGGTTTTAGTCTGCACGATCTGGGTCAGATTGTTGTAAAGCACCGGCAGCTTCGGCGGGCCCCCAGTAGAGCCAAACCCCACGACACAGCGTTCACCCAGAGGGCGCACTTCTGGCCCATCATAGGAGTTACGCTGGCGCATGGCAGCATCATAATTTGCACGACCCTGCTCCGAATAGGGTAGCCTGCCATCAACGGGATCAACGATTATTGAGGTTCGGATTTCACCGCTTACCACTGCAAGCCGGTCTCCCGGGTCCATCCAGAATGTATTGTAACCTCCGACATTACGCCCGACGTCCGGTGCTTCGCGGTCTGGATCACTGGGCTGATTGCTGGCCTCATTTCTCGCCTGAACCCTGGCTTCGATCAGAATCGCTTCTTCTTCGGAGATAACCAACTGTCCGTTAAAGCGCTCCGCCCGCTCAAGATTCGTCTGAGTCGCGATTGACCAGACGCCCTGTAAGTCAGGCGCCCCATGCTCCGTTTTGGGTGCCAGATAGCCTGATTCAGCGGCCAGCAACCCATTACCGGCGCAGAGGGCAAGCAGTCCCGTTATCAGGCCTCTGTGTCTCATTGTGATCTCCCTTAATTTACCGCCAAGCTTGTCCACAAAGTATGACAAGAACCGCCGACAGTCACCAACTGATTTCTGGTGAGCCCCGGGAAGTAGCCCACAATCACACAGCATCAATGGAATTTGCCATCTTTTACTTGTTACACTCTGTCCCCCAATAGCAAAAAGCATGCAGCAAATGCTAAGACAATCACAAAATCTGCTGGGAATCGGCTTCATTCTGGCCCTGATCATTGTCGATGGCTTCATCCTCGTTGAGGAGAAAGGCGACCCTGACAGTATGGTCTGGCTTGACGGCGGGAGCTTTACCATGGGTTCAGATCACGGTCTGCCAGACGAGGCCCCGGCCCGTCCAGTGAGCGTCTCTGGATTCTGGATCGACAAATATGAAGTGACCAATGCCCAATATGAAGTATTCGTCACTGCAACCGATTATGTGACCGGCGCTGAGCAATTTGGCGATTCTCTGGTGTTCCACAGCCCGCAAGGCCGAAGTCTCAGAGACGTTGCACCCATGAGCTGGTGGCGGTTGGTACAAAATGCCAGCTGGCGTTCTCCGGAAGGCACCGGCGAGACACTACTCTCGCAGGCCGACCATCCTGTTGTGCAGGTCAATTACGAGGATGCACTGGCCTACTGCAACTGGCAAGGCAAGACACTGCCCACCGAAGCGCAGTATGAATTTGCCGCCCGGGGCGGGCGGGACGGGCAGATCTACAGTTGGGGTGATCAGCCGGTTCACCACACCCAGCACGTCACCAACTACTGGCAGGGCGAGTTTCCGGTGAGGAACGAGAATACCGATGGTCACCACCAGTCAGCTCCGGTTGGCAGCTATCCAGCGAATGACTACGGTCTCTACGACATCACAGGCAATGTCTGGGAGTGGGTTTCTGACTGGTACCACCCGGACGCTTACGCGCTTCTCGGTAGCCGGAATCCTAAGGGAGTAAAAAGGGAAGAAAGTCTCGATCCGGCTGAACCGGGATTGCCCAAGCGGAGCATACGTGGAGGATCCTTCCTTTGCAGCGAAAACTACTGCCAGGGCTTTAGAGTCAGCGCACGGATGCCTGCCGACCCTGATTCGGCGACCAACCACACCGGTTTCCGGTGCGTTGTACCTAGACGTTCAAACCGTCTGACCGCGCTCTGGCTGGACTGAATCCCCTGACTCAAACGCTCGATCGCCGAAATTATTGCGCCCTTCTGTGCGGGAAATACCTAAATCTCTCTGGCAATCAACAACTTCATAATTTCATTGCTGCCGCCGTAGATCTTCTGAACCCGGCTGTCAGCGAACATCTTGGCAATCGGATATTCCATCATGTAGCCATACCCGCCGAAAAACTGTAGACAGGTGTCCACAATTTCGCATTGCTTCTGTGTAGTCCACCACTTGGCCATCGACGCCGAGGCGTCATCAAGCTTGCCTTCAGCAAGGCGCATCGCACAGTCATCAACGAATACTCTGGCAATCCTCGCTTCAGTCAGGCATTCGGCAAGCCGGAACTGGGTATTCTGAAAATCGAGAATTCGCTTTCCAAATGCTTTGCGCTCTTTGACATAGTCAGAAGTCAAGCGCAGTGCTTTTTCCATCGCCGCACAGGCACCTGCGGCAATGATGACCCGCTCCTGAGGCAGTTGTTCCATAAGATGAATAAAGCCTCTGCCTTCGTCTGTGCCCAGTAGGGCCGACTTAGGTACCCGCACGTCATCGAAAAACAGCTCAGCGGTGTCCTGCGCTTTCATGCCCAGCTTTTCAAGATTCCGGCCCCGCTGGAACCCGCCTTCACCCTCAACCGCTTCCGTCTCGACCATGATCAGTGAGATGCCCTTAGCCCCTTCACCCGGGTCGGTTTTTGCGACCACGCAAATAAGATTCGCCGTCATCCCGTTGGTGATGAACGTTTTTTGTCCGTTCAGTACATAATTCTCCCCGTCTGCCAGCGCGGAGGTTTTTACTGCCTGCAGGTCTGAACCCGTTCCGGGCTCCGACATGGCAATCGCTGATACGATCTCGCCGCTCACCATTTTCGGCAGCCATTTAGCTTTTTGCTCCTGCGTGCCGTATTTCTCGATATAGTGAGCCACAATGCCCGAATGAACCCCGTTACCGAAGCCGGAAATATTGGCTCTGTTAAACTCCTCGATCAGTACCATCTCGTGCCGAAAATCACCGCCACCGCCGCCCAATTCTTCGGAGATTGATGCACACAGGATGCCTGCATCACCGGCTTTGTACCAGGCGTCCCGATCGACAAAACCCTGCTTGTCCCACTTTTCTGCAAGAGGAACAAACTCTTTATCCAGGAATTTCCTCACCGCATCACGCATGATAACGAGTTCTTCATTCATCCAGGGAGACTGATAATTCTCAAGCATAGTGCTGACTTCTTCTCTAGCTATCCAGTTGATTCATTCGTTCAATAATCATTGCGTTGGCGGTACCTCCACCTTCGCATATCGCCACTAAACCATAGCGCGCCTGTCGCCGCTCCAGTTCATGAACTAGGGTCGTCATCAACTTGGCACCGGTGCCGCCAAGGGGGTGACCCAAAGACTGCGCGCCACCATTGACGTTAAGTTTGTCCGGGTCAGCATTGAGCGCCTTTGCCCAAGCCAGCGGCACAGAGCCGAAGGCTTCGTTGACCTCGTATAAATCGATATCGTCGATGCTGAGCCCCGCTTTTTCAAGCACCTTTTCTGTCGCTGGAATGGGACCTTCAAGCATAATGACCGGGTCGGAACCGACAACAGCCAGAGAATGAATCTTGGCGCGCACCGGAAGGTCAAACTTACTCACGGCCTCTTCGTTCGCCACCATAATCGCTGCTGCACCGTCGCTGATCTGACTCGCGGTACCGGCGGTAATCACTCCTCCTTCACGCAAGGCATTCAGCGACTGCATACCCTCGAGGTTTGCTTCAAAGCGAATTCCCTCATCCACGGTGTGCACGTCTTTGCTGCCATCCTCCAGCTCAATGTTTAGTGGCACAATCTCCTGCTCGAAGTAGCCACTTTTGGTTGCAGTCGCAGCACGCTGGTGACTGAGCAGGCCGAATTCGTCAAGCGCCTCCCGGCTGATCTGATATTTTTCTGCCAGTAGCTCTGCTCCGTCGAACTGGCTGAACTGAATGCCGGGATACTGTAGCTCCAGGCGGTCACCTTTCGGTACGCCGCGCCCCTTCTCTAGGCCATCCCGAACGTTGGAACCAATCTCTACGGTACTCATCGCCTCAACACCGCCGCAAATCACCACATCCTGCGTCCCGGACATCACCGCCTGTGCTCCGAATTGAATAGCCTGAAGCGAAGATCCGCATTGACGATCCACTGTGGTCCCCGGCACCTCAAGAGCCAGCTTGGAGCTCAGAGCCACATTACGACCCAGGTTTCCCGCCTGAGATCCAATCTGCATGACCACACCAAAAACGAGGTCATCGACCTTGTCCGTCGGGACGCCGGTGCGATCCACCATTTCACCCACCACGGCAGCCCCAATATCAACTGGGTGCTTTGGGCTCCGCCTGCCGTTATTTCTTCGGGTTGCAGTGCGCACTCCACCGACGATGTATGCATTGGCCATATTCTTCCTCGATCTCAAATAATGGGTTTGTAGGGCGCTGTAGAGAAAAAACTACAGCGCAGGCATCCTGATTCCAGCGTCCAATCTGATGGTTTCACCGTTCAGGTAGCTGCACCGCACAATGTGCGCGACTTCAGCAGCAAACTCATCAGGGTTGCCGAGTCGCTTCGGAAACTGGGTGATGGCGATGAGCGGTTCACGCACCTCTTCGGGCGCCCGGGCGAGCAGCGGCGTTTCAAAAACACCCGGAGCGACAGTCATGACACGCACACCCCGTTTGGCCAGATCACGGGCGATGGGCAGGGTCATGGCGACGATACCACCCTTGCTTGCCGCATATCCTGCCTGTCCGGTCTGGCCGTCAAAGGCCGCAATGGAGGCAACGTTGATGATGACTCCACGCTCATTGTCTTCTGTCTGCGGCTCATTAAGCTGCATCACTTCTGCACACAGCCGCAGTACATTGAATGTTCCGATCAGATTGACCCGGACGATATGTTCAAAGCGTGCCAGAGGCATGGCCCCGTCCTTCCCCACAGTACGCGCAGCACCCCCAATTCCGGCTGAATTCACGTTTACGTGCACGGTTCCGAATACCTGCTGGGCCTTGGCGATAGCAGCTTTGACAGCATCCTCATCCGCCACATCGCCAGCATGCCACGCGACAGATTCTCCGAGCTCACCCGCAGCGGCTTTAAGCGCCTCCGCGTTAAGATCATACAAAAACACCCTGGCACCTGCCTTGACGAAATTCTTCGCTGTTGCCAGGCCGAGGCCCGATGCCCCGCCGGTGATGAACGCAGTTTTACCCTGTAATTCCATGATTCCGGTTGATTCTCTCTATAAAAAATTGATAACCAGAATAATCGATTGCCGCAGAAAAAGACAATAAGCGGCCTGGTCTGTTACGCCGTAATTATTACCCCTTTCCGGCGCGCTCACGACGCAGATCTGCCCATAGATCCGCTATATTTTGGCAGGGCTATCCCCTATTATTGCGCAGGCATAAACAAGACTATTCGCAAGGAGAAACCGTGGGCCCACTCACTGGTATACGCGTGGTTGAGATGGCGGGAATCGGACCCGGACCTTTCACTGCCATGATGCTTTCAGATCTAGGCGCCGAAGTCATTCGGATAGACAGACTAAGCCACAAAGGCATTGGCGACCGGGCCAATGTGCTCAATCGGGGCAGAAAATCTATCGCCGTAGATCTCAAAAACCCTCGTGGGGTTGAAACGACATTGCGCCTCATTGAGCAGGCTGATGTGGTCCTGGAGGGCTTTCGCCCCGGCGTAATGGAGCGCCTTGGACTCGGACCAGAGAAGTGCCTGTCAGTAAACCCACGCCTGATCTTCGGCCGCATGACGGGATGGGGGCAGACAGGCCCGCTGTCACAGGCCGCAGGACATGACATCAATTATATTTCCATCGCGGGCGCCCTTGGCGCCATGGGCTATGCGGATCGCCCGCCGGCGCCTCCACTCAATCTCGTCGGCGATTTCGGTGGCGGCGCGATGTATCTGCTGACCGGCATTCTTGCCGCGCTGGTGGAACGAGCCACGTCGGAGCAGGGGCAAATAATAGATGCAGCCATGTCAGACGGCACCGCCAGCCTGCTCAGCCCCTTCTTCGGCTTGATGGCTATGAGTATGTGGACAACTGACCGATTCAGCAACAGGCTGGATGGGGGCGCTTTTTACTATGGCAGCTACGAATGCAGCGATGGCAGATACATCTCAATCGGCTCACTGGAGCCTCAGTTCTACGCCTTACTTCTGGAAAAAGCAGAAATTACCGACCCGGAATTTCAAGAGCAGCTTGATGAGGCCGCCTGGCCTGCGAAACGCGAGAAACTGACACAGCTATTCAAAACCAAGACCAGACAACAATGGTGCGACATCATGGAAGGAACAGATGTGTGTTTTGCACCAGTTCTAGACCTCAAAGAGGCGCCAAATCACCCACATAATATTGACAGAAAAACCTTTGTCGAGCTTGATGGTGTCGTCCAGCCTGCCCCGGCACCGCGATTCAGCCGAACTCAGGGTGAAATTCAGGGGCCTGCAGCAATGGCCGGGGAGCACACCAGAGAGGTGTTGAGTGCGTGGAACTTTTCCGACCAGGAAATCGGCGAGTTACAGGCCGCCCGAGCAATATAAGTTGCGCGTCCAACCGGAGATCAATGATGCCTTTTGAAACGATTCGCTACGAAATTGCCGATCGAATTCTGACGATCACCCTAAATCGGCCGGAACAGCTCAATGCGTTCACTGTAAAAATGGCCGAAGAGCTGATTGCGGCCTTCGAACAGGCCAGCGAAGATGATGCAGTCGATGCGATCGTAGTAACAGGAGCGGGCAAAGCTTTCTGTGCCGGCATGGATTTGTCCAACTCAGGCAA
>JASMER010000249.1 GCA_030752195.1 Gammaproteobacteria bacterium | reverse complement strand
ATGCCTCCCAGTGGTTGTCGGGTTGCCTGATGCTCCGCGGATAATGCTGATCACCGGTGATGCTGGTGCTGTTACCGGTTGCCTGTTCACCCGTCAAAATCGTAGCAGTGTAGCTGCAATCTGAACGTAAATGCATGACGCCAGATGGCATGAAGGGGCGTCCCTGGCAGTTTGTTGGCAGCAGGGTGCGGCGCTCGTTTGCCCCCGCTCGTTTGCCCCCGTCGTGGCCCATCGTGCGGCCCGCGCGCGCTTCGCCCGAATGCGCGTGCTGTTTCATTTTGGCCGAAGCCTGTTTGCCATGCGGCCAGGTGCTGCTTAGCCTGCTGCGGTATTACCTAGCCAGCGGTAATCCGTGACGCACGGTATGACGATCTTGTGTGCCTGGCGATTTGTTGGCAGCAGGGTGCGGCGTTCTTTTGCCCCCATCGTGGCCCATCATGCGGCTCGCGCACGCTTCGCCCGAATGCGCTTCGCGCGTTTGTTCATTAAGCTGAAACCTGTTTGCCATGCAGCCAGCTGCTGCGCGGCCCAGTGCGGTATTGCTGGGCCAGCGCCCAGATGCTTCCCAGATTATGCGTTCGCGTGAGGATACAAAGCAGACTGCCCGCGGACTGTCCAATTCGGTGATCTTCGCAGCAGCGTAGCTCCGCAGTCGAGCTGCAATCTGACCGTGCAGCCATGAAGCACGACGTCATGATTTGATGTGGTTGGCAGTTTGTTAGCAGCAAGGTGCAGCGCTGCTGCTGTGCGTCCGCAGCAGCAGCTTCGCTGGCGAGCTGTAATCTGACCGTGTGGCTTCGCAGGCGAACTGCAATCTGACCGTAACACTATGACGCACGAGTGGATGATGCGGCGTGCCTGGCAGTTTGGTGGCAGCAGGGACGCGGCTGGGAAGCCAGGCGTGCCCAAGGGCGACCAACGTCAAATGCGATGATGTGATGGTCGAAGGGTACCCGACTGTTAACACCGGTTGTCGGGGTGTCTCATGCTTCCTGTCTGTGTATGTTTGTTGTCAGCAGAAGAATCATCCTGGTTGTCATCATCATCATCATCATCGTTTCCACGTGGGCTGGGTTCAACAGTTTTTCATATTCCATATGCTGTTCATTTCCATGAAACCGGTGTGCCATGTAGTCGGGTGCTTCTTCAACATGTCTTCGTATGGGGCCACAGAGCGCACTGCTCAGGAAGAAGCGAACAAGGTCATAGAATGGTTTTTGGCGGATCATGAAATGCGAGCGGTGAGTTGCGAACAGGACGTGCTGAAGATTTTGCAAACCAATATCACGCCGGGTTGGCAGAATTCCCGCTTGATCCAGGCAGAGGAAGCAAGGGAACTCGCCAAAAGGATTCGGAGGGAGATTGGAATCGTGGACCTGCGAACTAAATGTCAATGCCTGGCCGACACTGCGACAAGCATGACAATCAGAGTTCGCGAAAGGATCGCCGCAGGTGAGAGCGATCAGAGGATGGAATGCTTCAAAAGAAATGTTCTGTTTCCTATCCGGGAGGCCTTCTTGAGCTGCAGTGCGGCTCTCCATGTCAGTCGCGGCGGAGATGATTCCGACCTTGGACAGTTCAAGACTCTGATCCGTGAGTTCATGCCTAGCCGCCAGGCTTTCCAAGGAGATGTCGTTGATGAATGGATGGCTGTGATGACGAACGCTCTGATAAAAGCACGTATTTTTCCGAGCATGCAAAGCAACGGAGAGAAACGACGTAAGGGAAAGAAACGGCGCAAAGCAAGGAAACGACGCAATGGAAGTGCATGAAGCTTCTTTCGACCCGTAGCTTTGATGGTGATGCTTCTTAGCTCACCAACGTGATGCTTGTGGGAGTTGCGTGGACCTGTTCGGAATCTTCTAACTCTACTGTTGTCGTGACAAAGCAACAGTATTGCGCGGAAGTAAGTGTACCTCTTAGTTGCTTCATGTGATCATTCACATCATGATCTTCGTCAACGTCATCATCATCATCGTGGTCGGTACTGCCCATCCAGTGACCATTGCTTACAGCCGATTAGGAGTGACGATCGTCGATTTGTGCAGGCCGTCCAATTCAATGATTGGTAGTGCCGACCGTCAAATTCGTTGATTTGGAGTGCAGGATTCGGAATGCAGACTGTGAGATGCGCTGTTGTGGAGAGCAGACCGGCAAATTCGTTGATCTGACGTGCAGACCGTCCGATTCGAACACGTGGGGGGATGGCACGGAAATGGAAGAAATGGAGAAGCGAGGGACAAATTCGATGTTTCAGAATGCCAGCCGTGGAAAAGCCGAATGTTGATTCCTTTTCTGTTGAAGGTAAAAAAACGAATGTTGTCAACGATGTGGTGTGCGGACTTGAAATTCAAGGATTTACAGAAACACCCGGCAAGTTCGATGATTGGGAAGCATAGCCTCTTGGCTCTTTTTGCATTTCCTGTTGAACGTTAACAACATAAGGTTGTAGATTGAGCATAGCCCGATGAGATTTCATTCTGGTGAATCTACAGATTGCCAACACCAGCAGCTTCGGGCTCGAGCTAGTTGATGGCACGATGCACGATACAATAGCGAGGACTTGTACCTGTTTCTAGGTTCGGTGCTCTGGTCACCCATGTCCGCGGATGTTTGGTGCAGACGATGGTTCCCTGCGAGGACTTGTCCCTGTTTCTTGGTTCGGTGCTTTGGTCACCCATGTGTGCGGATGCTTGG
>JASMER010000248.1 GCA_030752195.1 Gammaproteobacteria bacterium | reverse complement strand
GTTCGTAAAAAATCCTGACTCTAAGGTAGGAAAGCTCTTGCAGGAAGCTAACGCAGAAGTTGTGCAGTTTGCGCGTTTTGAGGTCGGCGAGGGAATTGAGAAAGAGGAAGATGACTTCGCGGCAGAAGTTGCTGCACAATTAGCCACCTAAACATCGATTACTGGATAAGCAGCGATGCCAAAGCGAGAACGTAAATACAACAGAATCCTGTTGAAGCTCTCCGGAGAGGCTCTGACCGGTGATGCGGATTTTGGTATTGATCCCAAGATCCTAGACCGAATCGCAGTGGAAGTAGGTCAGTTGATCGGTCTCGGGGTTCAGGTCGGTATGGTAATAGGCGGAGGCAACTTATTTCGCGGGGCGAAACTTCATGCTGCAGGTATGGAGCGGGTGACCGGAGATCATATGGGTATGCTTGCAACTGTCATGAATGCTCTCGCCATGCGCGACGCTCTCGAGCGGGCCAGCATCGCGACTCGAGTAATGTCCGCGATCCAGATGAGCGGTGTCGTCGAGCATTATGATCGCAGAAACGCCATCCGGCATCTGAATACGGGGGATGTAGTGATTTTCTCTGCTGGCACAGGTAACCCGTTTTTTACTACCGACTCGGCCGCCTGCTTGCGTGGCATTGAAATTGATGCGGATCTTATCCTAAAGGCAACAAAGGTAGATGGAGTCTACTCTGCTGACCCTGAAGTTGAAACGGATGCGGAAAAATTCGATGAGCTTACCTATGACGAAGTCATTGATAAAAAGCTTGGCGTGATGGATCTCACCGCGATCTGTTTGAGTCGCGATCACAAGATTCCAATCAAAGTTTTTAACATGACCCGCCCGGGCGCGCTGCTCGAAAACGTCATGGGAAAGCAGGACGGCACCTTGATAAGATAGTGTCAGGAACGCGAATCGGGTTAAAAGGGGCGAAAGGATGATCGACGATATAATCTCAGAGGCCGCAGAGCGGATGACAAAAAGCTTGGGAGCGTTGGATGATGCCTTCAAACGCATTCGCACAGGGCGGGCGCACCCGAGCATCCTCGACAGCGTCATGGTTTCTTACTATGGTTCTGAAACCCCATTAAATCAGCTCGCAAACGTCACGGTGGAGGAGGGGCGTTCGCTTCTGGTTTCGCCTTGGGAAAAGAACCTGATCGGTGATGTTGAAAAAGCGATAATGAAGTCGAACCTTGGCCTGAACCCATCCAACAACGGTGACACGATCCGTGTGCCCATGCCCCCTTTGACTGAAGAGACTCGCAGAGAATATACGAAGCAGGCCAAGCAGGAAGCTGAAAACGCTCGTGTTGCAATACGAAACATCAGGCGCGATGCCAATTCTGATTTCAAAGATCTCGAGAAGGAGAAAGAAATTTCAGAGGACGAGCAACGGCGCGCTGAAGACAGGGTCCAGAAGCTTACAGACAAATACATCGCCGAAGTGGAGGCAGTCTTGAAAGTGAAGGAGCAGGATCTGCTTTCGTTCTAGTTCTCTGTCATCTGCTTCTCTAGAATTAGACAGGTGATCTTTTCTGCTAAAAAGCTTCGTCTATGACACCTGATCCAAGTAAGTTGCCTGCTCATGTCGCCATCATTATGGATGGTAATGGTCGTTGGGCCCGACAACGTGGTAAGCCGGTAAAATTCGGCCATCGCCACGGTGCCGAAGTGGCCCGTTCTGTCGTTGAGGCTTGTGTGGAGCGCAGCATTCCCTTTCTTACCTTGTTTGCATTCAGTAGTGAGAACTGGAGTCGTCCGATTGCTGAAGTTGATGGCCTGATGGCGCTGTTTCTATCAGTTCTTAAACGAAGTGAGATCAATCAATTTCAACAAAAGGAAGTCAAGTTTAACTTTATAGGAAAACGAGATGGTCTGGCGCCCAAACTGTTGCGCAGCATGGATGAAGTAGAAAGGCTTACCGAAAATAACACGGGAACCACAGTCACCGTTGCTGTTGACTACGGTGGACGCTGGGATATCACTGAAGCGGCCATTGCGCTTGGCCGACAGGTTGAGGCGGGACAGATCAGATCTTCCGATATTGATGCAGATTTGCTTCGCGCGCAGACAAGTCTAGGGCTTATTCCTGATCCGGATCTGTGTATTCGGACCGGGGGAGAGAAAAGAATCAGTAATTTTTTGTTGTGGCAGCTTGCCTACACTGAATTCTATTTCGCCGACTGTTACTGGCCGGAATTTACGGAAGCTGAGTTTCAACGCGCGCTCGAAGAATTTGCCAGCCGCCAACGCCGGTTCGGGGCAACTCAGTTTGAGGGCGTATGTGATGAGTGATGATCTTAAGCAGCGTGTCGTTACCGCCGTTGTGCTGCTGGTTGCTTTAATTGCACTGACTTTGCTTACCACACCGTTAGCTTTTGCAGCAGTTGTCGCGGTTATAATCATGCTGGCGGCCTGGGAGTGGGGTGCCTTTGCTCAATTCGAGGGAGTTGCCCTCAGGCTGTTCTATACTTTAAGCGTCTTAATCGCACTGGTCGGAGCCGCTGCGCTTTCCGGGTTCTGGTCCAGCGCAGAGTCTTTCACGCTGTTTCGAGTTATTCTGATCCTCTGCTTTGGTGTGCTGTGGTGGTGTATCGCAGCCTGTTTGCTAGTCGGCTACCCTGATAATTCCGCCTGCTGGAATCATAAATTTACGATCAGCCTGATGGGCCTGTTAGCGTTAGTTCCGACCTGGACTGGTTTAGTGGCCCTCAA
>JASMER010000247.1 GCA_030752195.1 Gammaproteobacteria bacterium | reverse complement strand
AAGTTGCGGTCATTCATTGGAAGCTCTGCAAAAGATAAGTGATGCGCCTTTGCTTGACTGTCCTGCCTGCGGTGCGGCGAATTTGCAAAAACTCGTCTCAGCAGCCAGCTTTCGTCTTAAAGGAGGTGGATGGTATGAGACAGACTTTAAAACGGGCGACAAAAAACAGCTCGCCGATACCGGTGGTGATTCTAAAGTGAGCGACAGCAAGTCGTCTGAGACCGAGAGCAAGGCGACAGACAGCAAAGGCGATAAGCCCTCTCAGAGCAATGTATCTGAGAGCAAATCAGCCGGAAACGCCAATTCACGAGCCACAACGAAAAGCAGTTAAGCGCGCGAAATCGCGCCCATTAAGGAAGACACTATGCGCAGCTATTATTGCGGAGAGCTCAACGAATCACATGTTGACCAGGAGATCACACTTTGCGGATGGGTGCATCGTCGACGAGATCATGGTGGCGTTATCTTTTTAGATCTGCGCGATCGGGAGGGGATTGCTCAGGTTGTTTTCGACCCTGATACCCACGAGAGCTTCGTCGCTGCTGAAACGGTGCGTAGCGAGTTCGTTTTGCAGGTGCGTGGCAAAGTGCGTCGGCGCCCCGATGGGACGCTTAATGAAGAAATGCCGACTGGTTTCGTCGAGGTTTTGGGTAAAGAGCTGATGATATTAAACGCTGCGAGAACGCCCCCGATGCAGCTCGATGAGTACGCTGATGTTGGCGAGGACATCCGCCTTCATTACCGGTACATTGACCTTAGGCGGCCTGAGATGATGCAGAGGTTGCGTTTCCGTTCAAAAGTGGCCAACACGGTGCGCAATTTTTTGGACGATAATGGTTTTCTGGATATCGAGACGCCGCTCCTTACAAAGGCTACGCCAGAGGGTGCCAGAGATTATCTGGTTCCGAGCAGGACCCATCCAAGTCGATTTTTTGCCTTGCCGCAGTCGCCCCAGCTCTTCAAGCAGATCCTGATGGCAGCCGGGATGGATCGCTACTATCAGATCGCCAAGTGTTTTCGCGATGAAGACCTCAGGGCTGACCGACAGCCGGAATTCACGCAGATCGACATTGAGACATCCTTTATGGATGAAGGCCAGATCATGGAGATCATGGAGGATATGATCAAACAGATTTTTCGGACGCATCTTCACGTCGATCTGGGTGAGTTCCCGAGACTGTCGCATGCTGACGCGATGCGCCTGTACGGTTCAGACAAGCCTGATTTGAGGATTGATCTGCAACTTGTCGATATCGAAGAACTGATGCGGGGGGTGGAATTCAAGGTCTTCAGCGGGCCAGCATCGGATGGAGCGAGCAGGGTTGTAGCGCTGCGGGTACCTGGTGGTGCCAGTCTTAGCCGGAAGTCCATTGACGATTTGACTAAATTTGTTGCTATTTACGGCGCCAAAGGCCTGGCCTGGATCAAGGTCAATGACGCGGCCTCAGGAATTGAAGGTTTGCAATCACCCATAATCAAATTCATCGGAGCAGGAGTAACTCAGGCCTTGATGCAGAAACTCGCAGTCGAGACAGGAGATATCATCTTTTTCGGAGCCGATAAGGCTAAAGTGGTCAATGAGGCCATGGGTGCCTTGAGGATACGGGTTGCTGAAGAGCTTGGTCTGGTTGCCGATCGCTGGGCTCCGCTGTGGGTGGTCGATTTTCCGATGTTCGAAGAGAACAGTGAGGGGAGTCTTACCTCACTGCATCATCCCTTTACCGCCCCTTCTGTGCCGGTAGAGCAATTGCGCGAAAACCCCTCAGCTGCACTGTCGCGAGCCTATGATATGGTGCTGAACGGCACTGAGTTGGGAGGTGGGTCCATACGTATCAACCAGCCACAGATGCAGGAAGCTGTCTTCGAGGTGCTGGGCATCGGTGACGTTGAGGCCAGGGAAAAGTTCGGGTTCCTGCTGGATGCCCTCAGCTATGGCTGCCCACCACACGGTGGTATTGCCTTTGGTTTCGATCGGCTTATCATGCTGATGACCGGCTCCACTTCGATTCGTGATGTGATTGCCTTTCCGAAAACGCAAACGGCAGCCTGTCCGCTGACTGATGCGCCAGGCGCTGTGTCTAGCGCTCAGTTAAGAGAATTGAATATCAGATTACGGGATAAGGTGGGTCAATCGGAACCAGCATTGAATCCCTCTACGACGGAGAGTGTTCAATAGTTGCCGGCTGCGCCGGCCTCAAAAATGAGGAATTGCAGACATGGCGGGTCACAGTAAATGGGCCAATATAAAGCACCGCAAGGCCGGTCAGGACGCTAAGCGGGGTAAGGTCTTCACCAAGATTATTCGTGAGCTGACAGTTGCGGCGAAGATGGGCGGTGGCAATGTGGCAGACAACCCCCGGCTCCGCGCTGTAGTGGATAAGGCGCTTGGGGCGAACATGACCCGCGACACTATCGACCGTGCCATCGCGCGCGGCGCCGGTACTGCTGAGAGTGAGAACTTGGAAGAACTTGTGTACGAAGGTTATGGTCCGGGTGGTGTGGCGATACTCTGCGAGACATTGACGGATAACAAGAACCGTACGGTTGCCGAAGTGAGGCATGGTTTCAGCAAATTCGGCGGAACCCTCGGTACGAGCGGCTCCGTCGCCTACTTGTTTGAACGTACAGGGGTGCTCAGCTTTTCAGACGGCGCTGATGAGGAAATGATCTTGGAAGTCGCCCTTGAGGCGGGCGCCCATGATGTTGTCAGTAAT
>JASMER010000246.1 GCA_030752195.1 Gammaproteobacteria bacterium | reverse complement strand
CCGTCGGTACACTATGGCAAACTGCTGCGCCTCGACAGCGATGGGGCTCCCGCTGCAGACAATCCGTTTCTGGAATCGGGTGAATTTCTTCCTGAAGTGTATTCTCTCGGGCATCGCAATCAGATCGGCATGGATTTCCATCCGCAAACGGGAGAGCTGTGGGCTTCTGAAAACGGCCCTCAGGGGGGTGATGAGGTCAACATTATCAGGCCCGGTGCCAACTACGGTTGGCCGGGGGTTTCTTACAGCAGGCAGTATCGTGGCGACTGGGTTAGCGACAGGCAATGGCAGAGCGACATTGTTCAGCCAGAAATCCTCTGGTGGCCGTCAATTGCGCCGGCGGGATTGGCTTTCTACACAGGGGATAAAGTCAAGTCATGGCAGGGTGACCTGTTTGTGGGTGCTTTGCTGCAAGGCCGCATACCGGGTACGGGGCACGTCGAACGGATAGTGTTTAATTCTCGGGGTCAGGAGGTCCGAAGAGAAAGCCTTTTGAGAGATCTGGGTGCGCGGATTACCGCAGTCAAGCAAGGGCCTGATGGCTATCTGTATGCGCTGGCTGATGAGGAATACGGTGCCATTCTCCGGTTTGAACGTCCGCAAGTCCAGCCGTAGAGGTTCTTTGATTTACTAGCCCATGACCGTCCCGACAGCGACCAGGAAAATACTAATTGGTGCCACAGAACGCACCACCGTATGCCAAAGTTTATAACCTCAGACTCACCGAGACCGAGTTCAGAACAGTTGGCCTCTCTGGACATTACCCAACCTACCAAGATCGTGATGAAGAATGCGCTGGTCGGAATCAGATTGTTGACCACGAAATAATCAATGATGCGAAAGATGGTTGCGCCTTCAAACGTAGGGATGGAACTAAGTGGTGAAAATCTGCCCAGATGTTGTGAGAGAAGACCGACCTCAGCTCCATAAACCAGGCCAGATCCCTTGCAAACAGAGTCATCCGGAGCCGACCGGCTCCGTGCTTTTCATCCAGGCATGACACGATAGATTCGAGCATGGAATTCGATGTGCTGAGAGCGGAAAGTAAAAGAGAAAAACAGGTTAGCCTAGCAAAGAGTATCGCCCCGGCGTGAAATCTGCTTTACTTATCCGCTTCTAGATAATGACAATAAGGTCACGTCATGTTTAAAAGGTTCGTCTTGGCGCTTCTCACTGTACTGGGATGGCAGGTGGGCGCAGCGCAAATTCTCGAAGTTGATACGGCGGCAGGAAGCTATCAGGGCTTACCGTCACCGCTCGCCAGTGACGTTTCGGTATTCAGGGGGTTGGCTTTTGCAGCGCCTCCGGTCGGGGATCTGCGCTGGAAACCGCCGGTACCGCCGGCCACTTTTTCCGGTGTCAGACTGGCCGAGCGCTCCGGTCCGGCCTGCTGGCAGGCGCGAACATCAGACAACAGTGTCTATGCCCGGGGCAATCTGGACCGTTCAGAAGACTGTCTGACTCTCAACGTGTTCACCGCTGCCGTCGATGACAGCGCAGGACTGCCGGTGATGATCTGGTTTCATGGTGGCAGCAATACTGCCGGGCATGGTGGGGCGCGAATCTTTGATGGTACCAATCTAGCAGCAAGGGGCGCAGTTGTTGTGACAGCAAATTATCGCCTCGGGCCGCTCGGATTTCTGGCGCATCCGGCGTTGACGGCAGAGTCAGAGCAAGCCGCTTCCGGCAACTATGGGCTGCTGGATCAGGTTGCGGCACTGCAATGGGTGCAGAAAAATATTGCGCACTTCGGCGGAGATCCCGGAAGGGTCACCATATTCGGACAGTCCGCCGGCGGTGAGGATGTCTGTCTGCTCATGGCTTCTCCGCTAACGACTGGTCTGATTCATCGGGTCATTGGTCAATCCCCTTCCGCCGGGTGTGTGCGTCTCGAGCGAGCCCTTGAGGGCGGGGCAGATTCCGCTCATGCGAGGGGGGTTAGATTTTTGGGGGCGTTTGGTATCAAGGATTCGGGGGCGTCAGCGCTAGCAGCCATGCGTGATTTATCGCCAGAAGAAATCACCGCTACAGCTTCGTCAGAAGGTAATCCCAATGGTCCTATTATCGATGGTTGGGTTCTGCCGGAGGCGCCAGCGCGTCTTTTTGCGCGAGGGGAATACAACCGTGTCCCGGTGATGATGGGTGCGCTGGCTGAGGAATATTTCGGTTTGCAGGCGGGAGCGGCTGAGATTTCAGAAGCCGATCTGGACGCGTTTCTGACCCGACGTTTTGGTGTTGACGGGCTTGCCCTGAAAATGGGCTACCAGGGCTTGATTGAGCTTTCTCCGATTTCCGCTCAGAAAGCGATAGCTGGCGACAGCGGGTTTATACGTACGGTAAGGGACTGGGCACGATTGATCTCAGCCAACAATGATACGGCCTATGTCTATTATTTTTCCCGCCCGGTGCCGGTGTTTCGTCTGTACATGCCTTCCCTGCCAGATCTCGCTGGCGACGGGGGGGGTAGATCACTGGGGGCCTATCATTCCGGAGAGCTTGCCTACGTATTTGATAATCTGGGCACGGTCGGGATAGGTTGGGAGCCGGATGATCTTCTGCTATCGGCCACGATTGCTGACTACTGGTTTAATTTTGCCCAAAGCGGAAATCCCAATGCCTCAGGTCTTCCCTACTGGCCTGCTTATGAGCCAACAAAAGATGAGGTGCAGGTGCTTGATGCGGAGGTGCGAAGTGCCCTACATCCTCGCAGTGCTCATATGGACCGGATT
>JASMER010000245.1 GCA_030752195.1 Gammaproteobacteria bacterium | reverse complement strand
CGTCGTTGAACACTTTACCAGCCGCGAATACGGAAAAGCGATTAGATTGATAATGGCGCAGGCCGACAAGGCCAATCAGTACATCAACGACAAAGAGCCCTGGGTACTGGCAAAAAACGACAAACAATCCGTTGAACTTCAGGCGATTTGCAGCACTGGCATAAATGCATTCCGTCTGCTTCTTTGTTATTTGAAACCGGTTCTGCCCGGTCTTGCGGAAAAAGCTGAGACATTTCTGAACATTGACCCCTTGATCTGGAAGGATGTCGATTTCCTGTTGACCAACCATCGCATTAACAAATTCCAAGCCCTGATCACGCGGGTTGAACCAACCAAAATAGCTGCCATGATAGACGCAAGCAAATCACACGATGAGACACCTGTTGCCGCTGCAGCCGAGAGTCACTTCGAACCAGAGATCTCATTCGAGGACTTCGCAAAAGTTGATTTACGTATTGCAAAAATAGTTGAAGCCGGGCACGTCGAAGGCGCCGATAAACTCCTACGCTTGAAACTTGATTTGGGCCCGGACAGCAAGGGTCGGCCCGTGCTGAAACAAGTTTTTTCCGGAATAAAATCTGCCTATGATCCGGAGGATCTGCTAGGAAAGCTCACCGTTGTAGTGGCAAATCTACAAGCGCGCGAAATGAAGTTTGGCGTGTCCGAAGGGATGATTCTTGCCGCTGGTCCAGGTGGAAAAGACATTTGGCTTCTGGAACCGGATTCCGGTGCTAGTCCCGGCCTTAGGGTCACTTGAAAAAATTGGTCACCTACTGTGAGGGTACTTACGAGATACTTATGGATTGGTTAAGAGCTGGTTCTGAGTTCGTTGATAATTGCTTACCACCCTTACAAGAACTCCACGCCAGACTGTCAGAAGGCAACGACGGACAGGCCCCGTCCTGCCGTACACAAATCAAGAACCGTATTCTTTGTACGGTCGTTTAACGATGCGATAGGCTCTTCGTCTGAGACGATATCGAAAAACCCGAAGCAACCCACTTAACGTTGAGCGGTTCAGTATGACCCACCCGACCTATCACTGGATATTGGAGATAATAAATGCGCTGATCACTCGCGCCAGAGTCATTACTCCGATGATAATGCTGTGTTTGCAGGCGGCCGCGATAGGCGAGGTATTGGCTGAAGACCAAGATATTGAAGATTCGGTCATCAAAATCTACACCACACAGGCCGAGCCCGATTACTTCACGCCGTGGCGCCTACTCACTCCTCGACAATCCAGCGGTTCCGGTGCGGTCATTGAAAACAACAGAATATTGACCAACGCGCATGTTGTCGCGAATGCGAGTTATGTGCAGGCTCAAAAGCACAATGACCCTCGCAGATATCAGGCCAGGGTAACGTTCATTTCGCATGAAGCAGATCTCGCACTGATCACCGTTGACGACCCTGAATTCTTTGCTGACCTGAATGCACTGACCATCGGCGACCTGCCCGAACCACTGCAAGAAGTTTCCGTCTATGGGTATCCCATTGGCGGCAAAACTCTGAGCATTACCAAAGGCATACTCTCCAGAGTAGAGCAGCAGGTCTACGCTCATGCCGGCGCCTATCTGCTTGCCGGTCAAATCGACGCTGCGATCAATCCTGGCAATAGTGGTGGACCGGTGATCGTAGACCAGCAAATCGTCGGGGTAGTAATGCAGGCAAATGCCGGCGGCCGAGCGGAAAATCTCGGCTATTTTGTGCCACCAAACATCATCAGACATGTACTGAAGGACAGCGAAGACGGAAAGCTCGATGGATTTCCCGATTTGGGTTTTCGCACACAAGCCCTGGACAGCCCGTCAGCGAAAGCCGCTTATGGCCTCGACAGAGACGAAAATGGCGTGCTGGTGATCAAAGTTTTTAAAGGCTCCCCGGCTGATGGCATCCTTCAGGAAAATGACGTGATCTTGAAAATCGATGACTATGACATCGCAGATGACGGCACGATTCAAATCAGTCAGGACATTCTGACTGATTACAAACACGTGATTGATATGCATCACTTGCATGACCAGATTGAATTGACGTTTTCCCGAGGCGGCAATTTAATTCAAACGTCGATACTGGCGATGCAAAGCCGGACTGGCTATAGCCTGGTTCGCGGCGAGAGGTTCGATGAAACACCACAGTACTATATCTTCGGTGGCATCGTGTTCGTCCCGCTGAACATGAACTTGATCAAACGTTGGGGCAATGACTGGGCCAGAACCGCACCTGTCAGTCTGCTTCAAGCACGCAATGAGTGGGCGACACCTGAAAGACGGGAACTGGTCGTCGCGATGCAGGTGCTCGCTGCAGACGTGAATCTGGGGTATCACGATTGGCGAAACTGGATTGTCGACTCGGTAAACGGAGAAGATATTATCGACTTTGATCACTTTGCACGGAAATTGCGAGAAAACGCCACCGAAAATGTGGTCTTCAAAAACAAAAATGGCTACCAGATGGTGATTAATCATAAAGAAGCTCTTGCGGCAGAAAACAGCATCCTTTACCAGTATCGCATCCCTGCGGCCTATTCACAGGGTTTATTCGACTGACTCAGACAACAAAGCAATAAACACGGAGGTTAATGATAGGCTCGCTCTCTAATTCTCGAAGTACTCTTGCGGACAGTATCTTGGTCTCATCTTTCGGCATTGTCCTACCACCGCACAGATGAATATATTCGCTCTGGCGCAGCTACTGAGAAACCCCTCTTACGGGGACTATGTGCGAGTTAAGGGCTATCATT
>JASMER010000244.1 GCA_030752195.1 Gammaproteobacteria bacterium | reverse complement strand
CCGATTCCCGCGCACGGTATCCATGGGACTCGTGGGGCAGCATCACCAGCCTTGTTTTTGTGCCATGTCCTTTGAGGGCATTGTAGAAACGACGGCTCTGCAGTGGGAAGGTGCCTGAATTGTTATCGGCTTCACCGTGAATCATCAGGATTGGCTCTTCCACCTGATTAGCATGCATGAAGGGTGACATGCGAAAGTATATGTCCGGTGCTTCCCAGAAGGTGCGTTCCTCAGCCTGGAAACCAAATGGTGTAAGGGTGCGGTTATAGGCGCCACTGCGCGCCAGTCCTGCCACAAAGAGGTCGGAATGGGCCAGTAGATTAGCAGTCATGAATGCTCCGTATGAGTGTCCGCCGATCGCAATCTTGTTCGGCTCGGCCACGCCCATGCTTACCACGGTCTCCACAGCGGCGGCTGCGCTACTCACCAGCTGTTCCACATAGGCATCGTTCGGCTCGGTCTCTCCTTCGCCTATAATAGGCATGGTAGGACCATCTAATACTGCGTAACCACTCGCTAGGAAAGGCAGCGGCCCATTCACACTAATAGCGTTGAAGCGATGGGGTGAACCACGCATCTGACCCGCGGAACTCGCATCTTTGAACTCCCGCGGGTATGCCCACATCAACATAGGGAATGGTCCGTCTTCCTTGGTCTTGCTCGGTGGCAGGTAAAGGGTTGCGGTCAGCATGACACCGTCGTCTCGTTCGTAGCGCACGACTTCTTTATATACGTCCTGCATATGCGGATAGGGATGTGCGAATGCCGTTAGCGCCGTCTGCTGATCCGAGCCCAAATCGACCCGGATATAATTGCCCGGCTCCGTGGGTGACTCCTGGCGGATTAGCAGTGCTTGCTGGTTGCTATTTAGGAATCCCATGAACTCAGCGTAGTTTGGCGCTTTTGAGCGCCACAGTCGTTCGCTGGCTTTGCTGCTTAGGCTAAGCCGATCAAGAAAGGGGCGGTCGCCTTCGGGTGAAGCCCCAGTGCCCGATAGATAGATGTCACCAGATTCGCTAGTCAATAATGTACGTTTACCGTACTTGTTGTATTCGGTGATTGGAGATCCTGGATCGTTGTACTGATCTTCGGTAGAGCGATCGAACAGCAATTCCGGATTGGCGTTGCCATCAGGTGATACTATCCAGCTCCGGGTCTGCCTGTCGCTCCACCAGGATTCATTTATCAGGGCGAGTTCTCCGTCGCCCCAAATTGTGCTGGCATAGCGCATTTCAAGTTCGATCAGCGTTTCCGGATCATCGCGGAACGGCGCGCTCAAGGTGAGCAACGCGTCTCGAACGTCTGCATCTGCACGGGGATCACCCCCATCCCGTGCTTCGACCCAGAAAAGAGTTGCCGGCGCATCGGCACGCCAATTCATTGAACGCGGACCAGTCGGCACTGCGCCGCGCCCGATAGGTACTTCTTCTGCCAGCGGCAAGCTGGCAACTTCTTTCAGCAGGTCTCCCGAGCTATCCCAGACTTCCAGCCGATGCGGAAATCGATATTGCGGTACAAGGTAAGAGAATGGGCGCTGAACGGTTTCTACCAGCAAGTGATCAGCGCCTGGTGAAGGAACTGCGCGGCGTATCAAGTCAGGCGTTCCCAATTCCTGGACAAAGCCGCTTACGTCCACCATGAGTAACTGCACCTGGCCGTAATGTTCGAACAGATCTTCATCGTAGCCGTTTACCATCAAATCCTGATACGTTCTTGCGGCGGCTGGCCGACCGGTAGATTCCTGGATTACTGGTCCGAGTGGGACCACTGGCTCTTGGGGGGCTGGTTCGCGTGAATCAGGTACCGCCTTGACGAGCAGGCGCAGGGAGTCGGACATCCAGCTGTACGGCGAGCCGAAGATCGCGTTCATGTTACTTTGAATAAGCCGCTTTGCTGAGGCGGTGGCTATGTCTGCAAGCCATAGTTCAATGTGGTCCTCTTGGTCGAGGGTGAAGGCGAAGCGGGTGGCGTCAGGAGACCAGCTAACATGCTGAATCTTGGGGTTGATTGGAAGCCCAGTTATAGCCCTGCTGCTGCCGTCTTTAAGGCTCTGCAAAGTAAGGCTATTGTAATAGGTGCTGCGGCTGCGGCCGTTATTGGTCGGATTGATGCGCATGCCGGCGATACGCAGCTCTGGATGCGACAGCTCGGTTATGGTGGGCAAGCCCGGCCGACCCAAGAGCAGCATCCAGTTTTTTGCGGGATCAATTGAAACTGACGGTGTGGGTTGAGCATCAACGATGTCCGCGATATCCAACGGCGGTGTGCGATAGTTTTGATCAACATTCTGTGCGGTGCTGAAACTGCTCAGCAACAGAAAGGGGATTAACAAGTAAGACGAAATAAAATTCGGGTGCAGGACTTTGGTGGTCATATCAGATTCTCCGGCGCTGTGAGACCATTATACAGAATCAAATGGAATGAGGATCAAAGCTATCTAATGTCGGGACTGGCGGCAAGCTGTCAATGGTTTGTCTGCACCGCGGGCTCGAACGCATCTAGCTAGCCTGGCGGCCAGAGCTGAGATTTGCGCGCAACATCGCACTGAATTTTGGCTAGCTACTGGCCGATAACATGCGCTTCTGCGATGGTGAAGTTGCCCATGCATACTGGAAAAATCGCATCATCGAATCAAAAGTTGTAAAACTGGGTAACAGTGCTCCTAGACTTTGAATTGATAGATTATTGACGGAATAAAAATCGCAGCCTCCGCCGTCCTTGTTGATCGGCCATATATTCGTTGCCATATCTA
>JASMER010000243.1 GCA_030752195.1 Gammaproteobacteria bacterium | reverse complement strand
GTTGCGGTCAGTGCTGCCGGAGGATGGGGGTATGCTTACTATACCACAGTGCTGGCAAAGCAAGGCGAGCAAGCAGATACGCGCGAATTGACGGCTCAAATGGCTGAACTGCTTCAGGAGAACGAAGCGCTGAAAAGACAGGCTGCCATTCTGGATCGCTTGAGCGCGGTGGATCAGCAGACTGGCGCTGAGCTGCAGGAGACGCTGACCGCACTGCGACAGAGAGTAGCGCAGTTGGAGGAAGATGTGCTTTTCTATCGGCAGGTTGTCGAGGAGGAGACAAAAGAAACAGGGCTGGTGATCGGACAGCTTGATATTGATGCGACCCGGTCTCCGGGCCGGTATCGATACAAGCTTGTGATGCGCCAGCTGGATGCTGATGGTGACACCTATCTGACTGGCCATGTTAATTTCAATCTTGTGGGGCAAATGCAAGATCAACAGGTGGTCCTGCCGCTTCGAGACCTGTCCGAAGTTGAGGATGAACTGGACATCCGGCTCCGGTTTAAATATTTTCAGAATATTGAGGGAGAATTGGCTCTGCCGGAAGGCTTTGAGCCGGATCGGATCCAGATCGCTGCCGTTGCCACCGAACCGGTGTCCAAGCAGATCAACGAGGACTTCGGTTGGGTAGTCGCCCTCGAGTAGCGACCCTCAAATCGGATGGCTTCAGCTAATATGGCAATCCCGGAATAAGATCAGAAATCAGGAAACAGCAAATGTTTGGTAAGTCGAAAGCCACGTTGCCACGGGCGTCTAACCACGGTCACACGCTCATCTCGCGTAGCACCGAAATCGTTGGGGATATTCACTTTACCGGTGAGCTCATCATAGAAGGAAAGGTAAAGGGTAATATGTACGCGGAGGACGATTCCGCCGCGCTCATCAGAATTGCCGAGGGCGGGTCTGTTGAGGGAGAAATTTGCGTCCCCTCTGCGGTGATCAACGGCTTGGTGCAGGGCGATGTGCGGACTGCAACACACATTGAGCTGGCCGCTAAAGCGGTGGTAGTGGGAAACGTTTACTACAACCTTATCGAGATGGTAATGGGATCAGAGGTAAATGGTAACCTGAGGCACATCGGCTCCAACCAATCAGATACTAAGCTCATTGGTGCAGATCGCAACAAGCTGCTGTTTGACCGATCGTCCAAAAGATCCCCTCTGAAACAAAGTTAAACGCACAGGCTGTTGCTCGAAGCGTACAGAGGTTCCTATGCCAGTAGTCCAAACAGCAGAACCGGTCAACATGACCTTTACTGATAATGCCGCGGCAAAGGTCAAGAGTTTAATCGCAGAAGAAGACAACTATCGCCTGAAGCTGCGGGTTTTTGTGACCGGCGGAGGTTGCTCCGGGTTCCAGTATGGGTTTTCTTTCGATGAAACTGTCAATGAAGATGACACCGTTATCGAAAACAAGGACGCCGAGTTATTGGTTGACCCTTTGAGTTACCAGTATCTGGTGGGTGCAAAAATTGACTATGTCGAAGGCCTGGAAGGCGCCCGCTTTGTGGTGGATAACCCAATGGCAACCACCACCTGTGGGTGTGGTGCATCATTCTCGGTTTGACCGTTTGACCTCTTCGCACTGCCGCCGGCGGCAAAACCCGGTGTTGATTGGGGTGCGTGCAAGATGCGTCTTCCTCTATGCCGTCTGCCGCTGGTAAATAGCACCCAGCATGACCGGTGCTCTGGCGCCTGTGAACCCTGATGTCTCCATTGCCCTGCCGTCCATTGTCTGTTTGGCGATCCAGGCAAACGCAATGGCTTCCACCCAATCAGGGTGAATCCCCAGCGTTTCGGTGGTGCTCACTGTCCGAGTGGCGAGGGCGTTTGCAAGACCCTCCATCAGCACACTGTTGTGTGCGCCTCCACCGCAAACATAAATTTCCTCCGGTTCGCCATGCTCTTTGAGTGCGTTGACCAGGGTTTGGATCGTCAGCTGAGCCAGAGTAGCCTGCACATCAACCGGCGTCACCGGTTGATTGAATGACTTAAGTTTGGACTCAAGCCAGGCGCTGTTAAACAGTTCTCGGCCGGTACTTTTTGGGGCGCCCTTGCTGAAGTAGGCATCTTGCTGGAGCTTGGCAAGCAGTGCTTTGTGAACCATGCCCCCGCGGGCCCAGCTTCCTTGTTCATCATAATTACGCCCGCGATGCCTAGCTATCCACTCGTCCATCAGCACATTACCTGGCCCTGAATCAAAGGCGAAGGCAGGTGTTTCTGGGCTCAAAAAAGTGATGTTGCTGATCCCGCCGATATTGATAATTGCCCGGCTGGCGCGTGCAGAAGCAAACTGATGTTGATGCAGCAATGGTGCCAGAGGCGCCCCCTGCCCCCCGGCGGCTATATCGCGGCTGCGAAAGTCTGAAACTGTGGTTATTCCGGTGAGTTCTGCAATGATGTTGGCGTCCCCGATCTGCAGGGTGAAGGGCTTGTCTCCATTCGGTGCGTGCCAGATGGTCTGACCATGGCTACCGATGCCTGCGACGTCATTGGCAGCAACGTCAGCGAGGTCCAGCAATCTGAGACTGGCCTGCGCGAATAACTCTCCCAGTGCGATATGCGTCTCTCCGAGCGCGGTCAAGCTTTCAACATCGCCGCTGCACAATGCCAATATCGCATCGCGAAGGTCGTCGGCAATAGGATGGCTGTGGGTAGCAATAAGATATGGAGCGGACGAGGCCAAATCGACCAGCACCGCATCTACTGCGTCAATACTGGTGCCTGACATTAGCCCGATATAGAGCGCTCGAGTA
>JASMER010000242.1 GCA_030752195.1 Gammaproteobacteria bacterium | reverse complement strand
AGCTTTAAGACATGGCACAGCTGATCCCGGTTGACCCGTTTGATCTTATCATTGTGGGTGGCAATGGTGATCTAGCGGTGCGTAAACTCATTCCCTCGCTGTTCCACCGTCACCGCGACAAGCAATTCAGTGACGACAGCCGGATCATTGCGATTGGTCGGGTCGAGATCTCGCGCGCTGCCTATATCAAAGAAGTTAAGTCGGCCTTGATGCCAGCGGTATCAACCGATGAGTCGGAATTTGATCTATTCAGCGACCGTCTGCACTATTGCTACTTTGATGTGAACGACTACGGCGCATGGACACCACTGGCCGACATGTTAATCGGCCACGAGCGCAAAATCAGAGCGGTGTATCTCGCTACTCCGCCTTCTCTGTTCGGTGCTGTCGCCGCCGGATTCAAGATCAACAAGCTCATGACCTCAGACATGCGTATCGTTCTGGAAAAACCGATAGGCCATGATTTTGTGTCCGCCAAGGCGATCAACGATCAGGTGGGTGCATGCTTTGAAGAGAATCAGATCTTTCGCATTGACCACTATCTCGGTAAAGAAACCGTGCAGAATTTACTCGCGCTGCGTTTTGCCAATTCCCTGTTTGAGCCTCTTTGGCGCAGGGAGGTTATTGACCATGTCCAGATTACAGTGGCGGAAGTTTTGGGCGTGGAGAACCGGATAGAATTTTACAATGACATCGGTGCTTTGCGAGACATGGTGCAGAATCACCTGCTGCAGCTGCTCTGCTTGGTCGCCATGGAACCGCCGAGCAGCCTCGATGACGATGCAGTGCGCGATGAAAAGTTAAAAGTGTTAAGAGCACTGAAACCCATTGGCACAGATTTGGTGAAGCAGAGCACAGTCCGCGGCCAGTATGCGTCGGGTGCGGTCGATGACGCAGTCGTTGCAGGCTACGCTGCCCAACTCAACGAACCGTCCAATACCGAAACCTATGTGGCAATTAAGGCAGAAGTCGATAACTGGCGCTGGTCCGGCGTGCCGTTCTATCTGAGGACAGGGAAGCGTCTGGCGGCGAAGCACTCCGAGATAGTCATTCAGTTCAAACCGGTACCGCACGCTATTTTCGAGGATCAGAATCAGCAAACGGCTCCGAATAGTCTGTCGATCATGTTGCAACCTAACGAAGGGATCAAGATGACGATTATGTCAAAAGAGCCTGGGCCGGGTGGGTTCGAACTGAAGCCGGTTTCTCTTGATCTGAGCTTCGAGGAAACATTCGGAGTCCGCTATCCGGACGCGTATGAACGCCTGCTAATAGAAGTGCTGCGGGGTAATCCAGCGTTATTTATGCGGCGCGATGAAGTTGAAACGGCCTGGCGCTGGATTGATCAGATTATCTTGGGCTGGGAGCAGAGCCAGCAGCCGGTGGAGTCCTACCTGGCAGGCTCATGGGGCCCAGCCGCCGCCAGCGTGATGCTGGATCGCAATGGCCATGCCTGGACGCCGGGTGAATGACCATGCTGGAGACAGATTCGGGCGCTGGCCTGCGTGAATTCGCCACCCGTCAGAAAGCCGCTGCGAATCTGGCGCAGCGCATCAAGCAAGCGC
Organism: Gammaproteobacteria bacterium; assembly: GCA_030752195.1. GTDB lineage: Bacteria > Pseudomonadota > Gammaproteobacteria > Pseudomonadales > Pseudohongiellaceae > UBA9145. Next base: position 1,194 of record JASMER010000242.1, on the reverse strand, counting down.
TGTTGTTTGAATTGGAGCAAAGTGAAAGGGCGACTCTGGTTCTAAGTGGTGGCAGTTCGCCAGTCGAATGTTTAAGAATTCTTTCAACCATCGGACTACCCTGGCATCGAATTGACGTCACTCTGAGCGATGAGCGAAATGTGCCAGCTACTCATGCCGCCAGCAATGAAAAGCTTCTGAGAGAGAATCTGATCAGGTCTAAAGCCAGCGGCGCAACTTTTAGCCCTCTTCAAGAGGGTATTGGCCGACTGCTGCCTTCGGCCTGCAGTCTGATCGGTATGGGTGAGGATGGGCACTTCGCCTCACTGTTTCCTGATTCGCCTGAATTGACGACAGGTCTCACTGGCGACACCGATGTGGTGTCGGTGACAACACCATCAAGCCCGTATTCAAGAACGAGTATGACGCTCCGGTCTATCACAACGACTAGAGTCTTGTGCTTACTGGTTTTTGGCGAAATCAAGAGGGAGTTGCTGAAGAGCCCGCAGACCTATGCCATCAATCATCTGCTGGAAGCGATGCCGGTCGAAATCTTCTGGGCACCGTGAAAACAGAGATTCATTAGGGGCAGGCGGTTAAGCTGCGGAGAGCAAATAACTATGAATGTCATCGTCGAAAGGGTCACCAAAGCTATCGCGCGTCGCAGCCAAGAATCGCGTCGGCGGTATCTTGAGAAAATCGCTAGAGCGGCTGATCGGGGCAAAGGCCGGGCTAACATGGGCTGCAGTAATCTGGCGCATGGCATGGCAGCCTGCTCTCCAGATGCGAAATCACTCATGCAAAGAGAAGCCACGATTAATCTCGGTATCGTGACAGCATATAACGATATGCTTAGTGCCCATCAGCCTTACGCCAGTTATCCCGACCAGATACGTGCAATTGCGCATCAGAATCACGCCATAGCTCAGGTAGCCGGTGGCGTTCCGGCAATGTGTGATGGCGTGACCCAAGGTGAAGACGGAATGGATCTTTCGCTGTTCAGTCGTGACACGATCGCGATGTCAACCGCGATTGCGCTTTCGCACAATATGTTCGATGCCGTTATTTGCCTCGGAATTTGCGACAAAATCGTGCCTGGTCTGATGATCGGAGCGCTGTCATTTGGCCATCTTCCGACTCTCTTTATTCCCGCCGGACCGATGCCGTCAGGACTGCCCAATTCGGAAAAAGCCAAGGTAAGGGAAGCGTTCGCAG
>JASMER010000241.1 GCA_030752195.1 Gammaproteobacteria bacterium | reverse complement strand
ATGTTCAACATGCATGAACCAATAAAAACTTCATCGATTGCTGTGCCTTGCACCTCTGATAGGGTTCTGACGTCATCCGGATCGTTAGGGCAGGCCAGCAGCGGTTCCGTGATTTCGTTCAGATCGATTTCGATGATCTTGTGATATTCCGCGTCTGGATCGGGCTCCATAAGTTGAGGATCGGCCAGCCAGGCCTCCATAGCCTGCGCTCGTCTTTCTAAAGTTCTCGCATCCTGATAGCCATTGTCGATCATCCAGCGAAGCAGGGTCACATTACTCTCAAAATACTCAATGATTGGCTCTTTGTTCAGGCGGATCGTGCATCCGCCGGCGGAGCGCTCGGCTGATGCATCGGACAACTCGAAAGCCTGCTCGACTTTCAGGTTCGGAAGCCCTTCGATCTCCAGAATCCGGCCGGAAAAAATGTTCTTCTTTCCCTTCTTTTCTACGGTTAGATCACCGTTTTTTATCGCAGCGTAGGGAATGGCATTCACCAGATCTCTCAGGGTAATGCCAGGCTGCATCTCGCCCGTAAAGCGTACCAGCACAGATTCGGGCATATCCAGGGGCATAACTCCGGTTGCTGCGGCAAACGCCACGAGCCCCGACCCGGCAGGAAAAGAGATTCCAATAGGAAAGCGCGTATGAGAGTCGCCGCCGGTGCCTACGGTATCGGGCAGCAGCATGCGGTTCAGCCAGGAGTGAATAATGCCGTCGCCCGGCCGCAGGGCAACTCCGCCACGAGTGTGTATGAAGTCAGGCAGTGTATGCTGCGTATCGATGTCAACTGGCTTTGGGTAGGCCGCGGTATGACAGAAAGATTGCATAACCAGATCTGCGGAAAAGCCGAGACAGGCGAGATCTTTCAATTCATCCCGGGTCATTGGCCCCGTCGTGTCCTGGCTGCCGACGGTCGTCATTTTAGGTTCGCAGTAACTGCCCGGTCGGATTCCCTCGACCCCGCAGGCTCTGCCTACCATTTTCTGTGCCAGCGTGTATCCCCTGTCAGATTGCTGTCCGTCTACCGGAGAGCGGAACACCGTTGAAGGACCCAGGCCGAGATGTTCTCGTGCTTTCTGAGTCAGCCCACGGCCGATGATCAGCGGTATCCGTCCACCTGCCCGCACCTCATCAAGGATCACATCCGTCTTCAATGCAAACTGGGTGATTTCTTCTCCGGAATCATGGCGATTCAGTTTTCCGTCATAAACGCGTATGTCGATAATGTCACCGGTATTGAGATCGTCAACATCGCACTCGAATGGCAGCGCACCGGCGTCTTCCATTGTGTTAAAAAAAATGGGGGCGATCTTTCCTGCTATACAAATCCCACCGTCCCGCTTGTTGGGGATGTAAGGGATATCGTTACCGATGTACCAAAGCACGGAATTGGTTGCAGATTTCCGTGATGAGCCCGTTCCCATGACGTCGCCAACCAGCGCGACGGGGAATCCGGTTTTCTCAAGTTCAGTGATCTGAGCCTCGGCATCTGTGACGCCGTCACGAGGATTTTTGTACATCGCCTTCGCGTGCAGGGGAATATCCGGTCTTGACCAGGCGTCTTGCGCAGGAGACAAATCGTCGGTGTTGGTTTCCCCCGGCACCTTGAATACCGCGACCGTGAGTTTTTCTGGAATCTCCTCTTTACTCGTGAACCACTCCGCATCAGCCCAGGACCGCAGTACCTGTTGGGCAGCGGAGTTGCCCTTGTCTGCCTTCTCAGCGACGTCATGAAAGGCATCAAACATCAGAAGGGTATGAGTCAGTTGCTTAGCAGCATCCGTAGCAAGCTGATCATCGTCCAACAGCTCAACGAGAGTGGCTATGTTATAGCCTCCTAACATGGTGCCGAGTAATTTGACCGCGTGCTGACGGTCAACCAGGGGAGAACTGGCTTCTCCTTTTGCCAGGGCAGACAAAAAGCCTGCCTTTAGGTAAGCCGCTTCGTCAACGCCGGGCGGTACTCTGTGCGAGAGCAGTTCAAGCAGGAAATCTTCCTCTCCGGCAGGAGGTTCCTTGAGCAACTCGATAAGTTCTGCAACTTGGTCAGCTGACAAAGGTTTAGGTACAACTCCAATTTCGGCGCGTTCTGCAACATGTTTCCTATAGGCTTCTAACACGTTTTTTCCTTTTTATCTCTCCAATCCTGGGAAGCAGGTATAACGGGTAGCGCGTGTTGTAACTGACTCTCGGGAGTGTAGTTGGCGGGCGGTAGCGGGCGTCGAGAGCCGCACAGATCTCCAGACGCAAACCTGGGTCAGGCTTCTGAGTCTAGATTTTTCGACCGGCGATGTCTAACTCATCTCAAAACGTAAAAATGATGTCTATTCTATTGTAAACACTGAAAAAAATCTAGTTGGGCTGTAGGTGTCTAGCCTGGTGATAACCCGTGTCGCCGTGGATTCTGAGCAGTGTGAGCTTTACAATTTTCTAAACGAAACAATGGATCTGACGGTCCAGATTCGCCGTTAACGTAATGTGCCCCTCGCTGTGTAACTGATCATGCAAATGACTAAAACTCCTTGTATTGGAATTTGCTCCACTACATCGCTCGGTGACCTGGTGTGTCGTGGCTGCAAACGATACGGCTTCGAAGTGATCAACTGGAACGGATACGATGCAGATGCGAAGCAGGCTGTAATTAGCCGGATAGAGAAATTTACGGTTCAGATCTTGTCTGCCCGATTTCAGGTTTTTTCGGAGACTGACTTAAAGCGTGGGCTTGAGAAACATTCTATTCCCTTCAATCCGGCGCTGTCCCCCT